>JAXMMN010000241.1:0-1185 GCA_034366485.1 Bdellovibrionales bacterium | reverse complement strand
CGCGACCCGAGACGCCGTTCTTGGCAAACATGGCCATGGATTTCGCTTCTATTCTATCTGCTGAATACGGCGACAAATTGGTTGCAGCGAAGACACTAGAGAAAATGGATCTCGAGCCGATCGGAACCGGCCCCTTTAAGTTCGTTCGTTACGAAAAGGATTCCCAGATTCGGTTCGAAGCGCACGAGTCCTACTTTGAGGGAAAGTCGAAAATCGAAAAATTGGTTTTTGCAATCACAACAGACCCAAGTGTTCGTGCACAAAAACTGAAGCGAGGCGAGTGCCAGTTCGTGGCAGAGCCTTCGGTTCTTGACCTGCCGTCGCTGAAAAAGGAATTGAAAGTTTCGGTGATCGAGCAAGAAGGTCTCAACGTTGGCTACTTGGCGTTGAATGTTGAAAAGAAGCCTTTTGGCGATCGACGTGTGCGTGAAGCGATTGCGAAAGCGTTAAATCGAAAAACCTATCTTGATGCTATTTACCAAGGACAAGCAACAGTTGCCGTAAATCCGATTCCGCCGACAATGTGGTCTTATAACAAAACAATTAAAGATACGACCTTCGATACTGCTGCAGCAAAAAAGATGTTGGCCGACGCCGGATTCCCAAACGGATTTGAAACGACACTTTGGTACATGCCGGTTTCTCGCCCTTACAATCCGAACGCGAAGAAGATGGCTGAAATGATGCAAGCAGATCTTGCGCTGATCGGCGTAAAAGCGAAGCTTGTATCATACGAGTGGGGCACGTACCTCGACAAAGCACGCAAAGGCGAACACGACATGCTTTTGATTGGCTGGACGGGTGACAATGGCGATCCCGACAATTTCTTGGGGACACTGCTCAGCTGCGCTGCTGTTAAAGGCGGGGCGAATTTCGCTCGTTGGTGCAATCCTGAATTCGACAAACTTGTGACAGATGCAAGACAAGCTCCGGATCAGGCGACGCGCACGAAGCACTACATGAAGGCGCAAGAAGTTTTCAAACGTGAACTTCCATGGGTCACCTTGGCTCACGCGAAAGCCTTCCGCGCGATGGAAAAACGAGTGACTGGTTATTCCATGTCACCGTTTGGCACGGACTACTTCTACGGCGTCGACGTTCAGAAGAAATGATCGCTGGTGCATTTGGACCACTTAAGAAAGCCGGACAAGTCCTTGCGACGTTGTTCGGCATTTCATTGGTCGC
>JAXMMN010000240.1:0-8272 GCA_034366485.1 Bdellovibrionales bacterium | reverse complement strand
TGAGGCTCTACCAGGCGTTGGGTATTCGCGCGAAACCGACTCACGCGTTGTTTGAGTGAGAGGACTTCTGTCGGATCGGGTGTGACTGCTTTTAGTTTCAAATTTGTTTCCGCAATTTTATCAAAACCGGCTGTTGGCGGAAGAGTTGTCGGTCGAAGTAGGTTTTTAATTTGTTGCCACTGATTGGCGCAAAAGGCCGAGCTGCTGTCGGCGTGTGCAGGCACGATGTTCAACAGAACATGAAGGAAAAAAATGATTCCCAAAAACCGGCATTTTGAAAGCCGAGTTTCATAGCTAAACATGTCCCTTTTTATCGGCTTTTTTCGCCGATCCCGACACGGACCTATGTGCGGTGATTACGCCACCTGGCCCAAGGTCTATGCAGCTAAATCGAATAGGCTGGCGAGTTTGAGAAATTCATCGGATTCTTTTTCGGATGAAACAGTTTTTGAAGTTGGCCGTGGCGTCTGCTGCGACATTTTTCCTTTTAACTCCAGTCTTCTTTGGCCTTCGAGCTTCTTCGGCTTCCTGGCTGATCGCAGTGGCTGTCGTCTTTACGCTCAGTTCGATCGCACAAAAACGAGCGAACATTCGCTCCTTTGACGTTTTTAATTTACTAAAGATCGCCGCTATCACATG
Source organism: Bdellovibrionales bacterium (assembly GCA_034366485.1). Taxonomy (GTDB): domain Bacteria; phylum Bdellovibrionota; class Bdellovibrionia; order Bdellovibrionales; family JAMPXM01. Next base: position 7,633 of record JAXMMN010000240.1, on the reverse strand, counting down.
TGCGATCCAAGCGGTGGTTGTTGGCGTTTTGTATTTAATTGGACACGGCCTCGGAAGACTTCTTTCCTACAATTTAGAAGGGGCTGCAGGATCAGGCGTTTTTGAAGGACTACTTTTGGGCGTGCTTGTGGTTTCAAGTGTGATCGTCGAAGTTGCAAAAACTCTTTCCACGAAAAAACTGGCCGACGGGAAATCTCCAGAGGCGAACGTTCAATCACCAGTGGAAGAAGTGCGATCCATGGCAGATGCTGTTCGGGTTTTTGAAGAGAAGCTTTCTCGCCACGGCCTTTCGGACGTGCGCGCAGAAATTCAGCGGGTCATGCGTTTTGCTATCGATCTGAGAACACCTTCAGAACCAGTTTCGCTTTCGCAGACTTTGAAAGTCGGCGGCACGCGAATCGGTGGCAGCCCGGATTTGCCATCGGTCACAGATTGGCCGGTAGCGACGGACAACACAGGTGTTCATCGAAAGATGCGCTTCTTGGCACAGGTAAATTGTCGTGAACTTGCAAGTTTCCAAGAATTTCTTCCGCGCCAAGGGCTCATCTCTTTTTTTATCGATCAATGGACCGATCATCCATCGAAAGTGAAAGTGCTTTACTTCGAAAGCGTGGATGATTTCTCGCTGATTCAACTGCCTGAAGCAGAGGCTCTATCAGATGACGACGGGCCTAAGGCTTATCCAGGCGTGGAAGCCATTCCGGTACCGATCGTTTCTGTTCCGGAACTTTCGGTGGATGAAGGTCTTCTCGGGCCGCAGTCGACCAAGGACTTCCAACGACTTTGGGAAGCTGGCTACGAATCTGGCTATGAAAACTTCAAACGAGACTTGGACGGGACGGTCAGTTCAATCGGTCGCTTTCGAAATGGTCCACATACCATCGGTGCCTATGTGTTCACACAAGGTGCAACGCCAGAAATGCAGGCGGCAAAGAGTCTTGGCGGAGAAGTTAGCGACTGGATAAACTTAATTTCGATTGGTTTTGATCGCAACGTCGGTTTCCAGTTCGACGACTGCGGTACGCTTACGATCTGTATCCATAAGTCCGATCTCGCCGCCCAAAATTTTAGTCGTGTTTTTCCCTCTTTTTATTCAAGCTAGGAATGCATGAATCCCTTTGAAAGTCCCCTTAGCCAGTTCGTTGTCCTTGAGTCCATGATCCAGTTCTATGCACCTCTCGACGTGGTTTCTGAAAAGTTCTATCAGGCTTGGACCAAATGCCATTTGAACGGCCTTGGTGAGGCCTTCGGGTTTTGCCTGACACGATGCTGGCGATCTGGCGACGGCGGAATTGGTTTTTGCGCATTTGGGGCTCCCTGAAAGCTCCTGCACTTGGCGCAAATCTTAGGTCGAGTCTGGGTTTCACTTGAGCCACGCGAGTGACCGATAAAGACAAGTGGTGAAACTAGGTAGTTTGATAGGGCGGTCCGGCCGAGGAAGAGGAATTCAAATTCTCTTCGTGTTTTTCGTTTCTGCCACTTTTTCTTCTCACACACATGCCGCTGGTTTTCTTGATCGCTGCTGGATCGAGTTTGAAAACCTCATAGGTAAAAAAACTCAATTAGCTTCCGCTGATACCGCGACGACGCCAGCGGCGCCAGGCTCGCCAGATCAAAACATACCACTGAGCGACGTTCAGCAGGCGCTGCGAGAAAAATCGCTCAAACGAAACATAGAAAAATTAAAAGCGGAATCCGCAGAGCTTCGGCCAAAGCTTGAGCTTCTTCGAAAAAAGAATGCGGAAGTTTATGCGCTAAAGCAGGAACTAGCGAAGCTTCGCGCTGCGACGCCGCCGGCTGCGTGGACGGAGATCGAAGCAAAGATGAAGGTCGTGCAAGAAGCGGAAGCGGAAGTTCGAGCGATGAGCGGCATTCAAAATGCCGATCGCGCCTTGTCTGAACGCTGGGAAAAGTTGATGAATGATTGTCCTTCGGGGCGATGTGTGGCGCCGAGTTTAAGGGAAACTTTGATTCAATCGGCGGGCATCGATCTTTCGCCGAAACCCTTCATCTCGTATCGGACGCCAGCACTCGTGGAAAAAATCGAAAAGTCACAGGAAGTTCCGGCGGCCTTTGTGATCACTCATCAGGTTTTTGATTTCACCACAGAGGCGACGATCAAGATGCTACGCGAAGATCCGCGATTCAAAGATGTGCCTCGGGTCGTTCTAGGCGGTGACGAGTACAAAGTGAATTCCGAAGCGCTTTACAAAGAAGCGACGGTTGTGAAGTTTTCTTCGCGCGGCGAATTTCCCAAAGACCTTGATGTGAACGCAAAAGAGTATCACTTCGCTGGAGGGTACTGCGAGTGGTGCATGCGATCCTCCATCAATGCCGTCATCGGAAATGCGCAGAAGAAATATAGAAACGGTCTTAAGCTTGTGTTTCATGCCGACCAAATGTTTTGGTCGCAGACAGAAACGTTGAAAGATCGGCTTCAAAAAACTTTGACTGACATCGAAGCTCAAGGCGCTGCCACCGAATATGCAAGGCAGCAGGCGATTTTCCAGATCGTATCTCGCCTCGGCGACTTCTCGGCCGAGACAATGCGAATGTCGTCCGCTAGCTCCGATCCCGTCCTCACCATCAACGCCCGCCTCCAAAACGGATCCACCGTCACGATTCAAGTGGAGCGCTAGTTTCTGTTCATCATTGGAGACTTTGGTAAAGCTCGGCTGCCGTCGTTGGAGCTGAAAGCAGAAGCGTGCTGCCTTGGCGAAAGCTAAGACTTAACAGCAAGGCCCCATCTTGTTCGACGAGATGCGGATCGCAAACGTGAACACCTTTGGTGCCGATGATGAATTTCTCTTTGTGAGTCGTCCATTTAGTTTCACCAGGGTTTAATCCAGTCGCAACCGTGGACGCCGTGATGTACCACTCGGATCCAAAATCCTTATACGGTGTGTACACCTGACCGTGCACCGCAAGTATGCCCACGCCAGGTATGTGTTTGATCCAAGGGTTGCCGCCACCTTTTACGACGTGAACTTCACTTCGATTTTCATCAAAGCTGATTTCATCATCGATAAGTTTTGCGTGGGAATAGGCGAGACCGACTTCTCGCTGATCAGGCGTGCTGTCGCTTGATTCCACCAGCAGATGCCATGTTCCATCGTCCGCGATGTCGACCGCGACATTCCAAAGCTGATGGTAAATCGAAGCCCGATCTTCCGACCTAGTCAGAACAGGGCGACCGCCATTGATTTTCGTCCACGTTAGCCCCAGATCAAGCGACTTCCAAAGATAGACGTTGCCATCAACGGTCGCAAAATTGAAAAGTGTTTCGCCTTGATTGATGGTGTAGGGGAATCTCGCACTTTCGATCACAAGGTGTGGCGACACCGTTTCTAAGAAAGAAGATTGCAGCGGCACACGAAACATCTTGCCGGTCCATTCGTGATCATAAAACGCGATCAAGTTTCCATCGACATTCACCAAAGAAGTTTCGACCACCGATCGATTTTTGAAAGCATGATCTTGAATCTCCGAAAACATCGAAGCTTCGTTATGAAGTTCAACCCCTGAAGGCGATACGTCCCGCGCGCAGCCGCAGCCAACCGACAAAACTGAAATTAAAAACGCTGTAAGTAATAAAGACGATCGATCGCCGCGTACCATTTTGAACTCCCTGAACGAGTGATTTCGATCAGGGTGCTTAAAAGTCGTGGCAGCAGAGGCCACATCGGTTTCACCGTAAGACGGCTTGTGTCCCCGGCTGACACGCAGGAATTAGAAACTTCTTAATGTCGCATGTTTAAATCTCTCTTGAGGTGGAAGTCTGACCTTTTGAGGGGAATTGTGAAAAGACTCATCGTGATGCGACCGAAAGAAAGGTCTATGCAACTTGCTAAGCGATTACGAGAACTGATGCGCCAACACGATCTCACCGTGGCTAGGCTATCAAAAAGAACTACGATCCCGGTCAACACACTTCACAATTGGCTGTCTGGCCAGCCACCAAGAAACATCACACAAGTGAAGTCCGTCGCCGACTTCTTGAATGTCAGCGTCGATTTCTTGGTTTTCGGTAAAGAGCTAAGCCTCGAACCGCACACACTTCCTGAGCTGATAAAATCCGGCCAGTTCGAAATAGTCCTCCGCGCCCGCGCGCCAAAACGAGACACCTGAACCAAAGGAGCTTCCAATGAAACAAGGTATTCTGACCGTGGCTACGTTAGTCACAGCGAGTTTCGTTGCAAGCACCGGCGTTTCCCAAGTTCCTGAAGCGCCAGCGGCAGTTCCTGCGCCGCAAGCAATCACTCCGAAGGCGCTAGCGCCTGTAACAGCACCGCCAGCGCCAGTGGCCAAGCCGGTCGAAAGCCTTCGCGTGCGCCAAATGTTTCTTGATCGAGACTTACTTGTGGCCGAGATTCCAAAGGCGGCATTTCCGGCTTCTGTGCAAATTGGCGATGAATTCATTGCGACTTTGCCAAGCGGAAAACAATGTGCGCTGAAAACTGTTGGCGCCCAAGGTGTAAACGTCACGCTAGATACCAAAGATTGCCGTTACAAATTCGATCTTGTCGTGGGTCTTCAACTTGAAAGATCGCTTCTAGTTGTTGATCCCAGTTTCGTACCGGCGCCATTACCGGCAAGCACCGCTGAACCCAAAGGCGATCCCCCTGCGCGAGCATTGAAACCAACACCACAATATCAGCTCCAGGAGCCCTCGGGGCCCTATGTTACTCGTTTCTCAGACTTCAGCTTTATGCCTAAGCAGGGGCAGTTCATTGTGTCGCCGTATATTCAGCGGATGAACGTCAAGGAAACCAATACCATTAATCGCGTTTCGATCGCTGCGGCAGACAGCATCGAATTTGTCGGAGGACTGGCGGTCGAAAGTGGAATCAGTGATCGAATGAAGTTAGGGGTCGAAGTTCAGCACTCATTCAATGATCAAACAGATATGTCGTATGGCCCAGCGTCGACATCAAATGGATTGACCCAGACTTTGACGAGCAAAGGTTTTTTTGACCCGAGGTTTCGACTAGAGGTTCAGGCGTTGGATCAAAGTCAGGACCCGATGTCGGCGTTTGTCGCGCTTACGGTTAAGCCATCTTTGATTGAGGCAAAATCTGCGACGGTCTCTATGGATGGGACGCAAGGAACCGGCGGCGGCCAGTACGGATTGGAAGGTCGGTTAACAACAGAATCCGCATTTTTTGGCTTTGAAGTTAAAACGTCATTTACCTATTATGAAAAGCGAACCACCAAAAACGAGACGGCCAACACATCCACAGAAATCACCGGTGGCGATCTCTTTACGTTTGGTCTTCGCGGGCAGGCGAAGTTCTCGCCCGTTTTTTCCGGTAACATCGGCGCACGGTGGGTTGGTGTCGGTGCCGCTGAGGCGCGCACCGGAACAAACCCCACGAGTGTTGTGAAAGCCTATAACTATGTTTCCTATGAAGTCGGCGGAAACTTAGTGCTTGTACCAGATCGCTTCATGTTGGAAGGCGAAATACAGCTCGTCGATCGAATCACTACCAAATTTAAATCAGGCACAACCGAAACCGACCTCGAAGTCTCCGGCAGCGGCTTCCGCCTGGCAGCCAAGTATTTGTTTTAATAGTCCCATTTAGAATCGAACCTGTTAACCGCGCGCCAACAATTGCTTAGCTTCTCATTGTGGCACTGTGGATAAGTGAAAGTTAATTTATGATTGTTTAACGGTCTGAACTTATAAAGCCGATGAGAATCAGCGGCTCGTTAATTCGCCCTAGAACGCTTCATTTGAAAGGCCTCCTGGATTCTAAAATGAAAGTGACTATTTCGCCCAAGAACCTATCATCCGACGCGCAGGTTGCCTTTACTGCTTTCGGGTCGCTTTGGACAGATCATATGCTGTTAATTGGCAGTGAGGGCGACAATCAAACTCTCGACATTGACGTTGCACTTGAAAGATTTGTTGCGCTGTCAAAAGTTACGCAATCGTCGTCATTCGTGGATGCGTTTGTCGCAAAAGAAGAATTCGACTCTTTGGGGCACTTTTTGTCGGTGCATTTTAATGGCAAAGATGAACTAAAAATCGAATCGCATTCTAATCTCGGTCACGAAAATTTCAAAATTCAATTTTACTTTCGAAACAGTTCAAGTCAGCGCATTGATATTTCGTTAAGTGAATCGAAAGACCATCGTCACTTTGGACCGATCGGTGCAGGGTTGGCAAAAATTGCCGCCAAGATTGAAGGCGTGGATACCCATTTTCAGGTAGTCCACGAGATGAAAACTTTTTTAAGCGCTCAGAGCGAAAAAGACGAGAAAGTTTCGTTCGATGCAACTTTGAACGCTTTAAGAACAGTTGAAGTCGAAAAGTTTCGTCCGATAGTTGAAGAATCAAAAGTTCCAGGTTCCTTTCAAGTATCTCTTGCTGTCGAAGACATGGCTGGGGCCACTCAGGAAGTTAATACCAATCTTATCAACCCGAAAACTAAAACGATTAGATGCGCGGATGGTTCAGTTATTCCGTACGGAAGCGGCGAAGCTGGCTTTATTGATGAGATCCGACGTCGACAGTCGATGGATCGTAGGGAGGCTGAGCGCTTGGCGCAGCACCCAGAGGACCTGATACCGCCCGGCACCGATACCTCGAGGCTTGATCTATCTGAGTATCACAGCCGCGTTTTGGGATTTGAACCACGCAAACAAAGAAAAGTACTAGAGTTTTCCGCCAGTGGCATCGAGTGGTTTAGTGATCTCGATGGCGAGCCTAGTCTTCGGGTGCAAGATACAAATGGCAAGCCAGTCGAGATGAAACTCCCGTCCACTGAAACAATCAAAAATGCGATAAAGAATGTAACATCACAGCTTTCAGAATCGCGAACGAATCCAAACGACTATACTCCGAAATTTGTACCAATTGACGACGTCGGTTTGTTTGTCATTCCACCGACTGCGGAGTCATTAATAGGGCTTGGTGTTGTTGAAACCATCGCAGAAAAATGGGCAGCCACCCCTGACGTAAAACGAGAAAAACGCGCTGTAGAAGTCGCGGTCCTTGCCGAACAGAAGGCGTCAAGCACAACAGATATCGCCGATCCTATTGCCTTTGCTGAACAATTAGCCGGCGTAACAAATGCGAATCTTGATCCACATCAAATTGATGGCGTTGAATGGCTGCTTGGTCACATGCGTCGTCAGAGGGGTGGAGTTGTTTTGGCCGACGAAATGGGTCTTGGCAAAACTGCTCAGATGCTTGTTGCGATGGGCGTATTGTACAATCTCATTCGTCGCCAATCCGGCACCCCACAGTTTCATTCATTGCCGGTATGGCGCCCGGTACTAGTTGTTGCACCGAAAATTCTTTTGACTAACTGGATTAGAGAGGCAGGTCGTTTTCTTAAGGCGGATGTCTTACCAAAACGAGAAATTGTCGGAAGCAGCACCATTCATTCCCTTCTTGGAGATGGTGGCAAGGACGCGGCTAAACTTCTTGAAATAGATCTCATCGCAATGAATTACGAGACATTGGCCAGCTATCAACGTGAGCTATTGAGACTAGATTTTTCGATTGTCGTTTTTGATGAATCCCAAAACATTAAGAATCAAGAAACTGCTAAGAGTATCGCCGCACGGGCAGTAAAGTCGTTCTTGCCGATTTGCTCCACTGGCACCCCAGTTGAGAATTCATTGA
>JAXMMN010000239.1:0-1728 GCA_034366485.1 Bdellovibrionales bacterium | reverse complement strand
CCATCGCAGGTCGCGCAGGCCGAAACACCCTTGTTGGCAAAAGTCTTTTCCGACGGAAGGCCAAGATACTTTGCTGTCGCGCCAGTCGAAATGATCACGGTCTTCGAAAGATACATCGTGTCACCTACCCAAACTTTAAATGGGCGAGTACTTAAATCGACTTTAGTGACAAGCTTGCGAATAAACCGAGTTCCGAATCGCTCGGCCTGTTTTCGCATGTGGTCCATTAGCTCTGGTCCCGTGACCCCTTCAGGAAATCCGGGAAAGTTTTCTACTTCAGTTGTGATCATCAACTGACCACCCGCCTCTTCACCTTCAAACATCAACGGCTTTAAAAGCGCGCGCGAACTGTAAATAGCTGCTGTGTAACCAGCTGGACCGGACCCGATGATAATGACATTTTCAACATTTGTTTGGCTCATGCGTTTAAGAGTAAACTTGTGATACAGCGAGGTCCAACCATAGCCTCGCGCGGCGCAACGCAGTACGCTGCACTTTCAAAAGGGAACGAGTGTCGCCAACTATTCGGCCTGTAATTCGATTTAAAAAATCTGAACTCGCCGCGAAGCATGGCGATTTGAATTTGACCAACGAACTTGCCGAGTCCTCCTTGATGGATGCCCTCCTGGCAAACGGTCTCCCGGTTGCTTCCTCGTGCCGAGGCGACGGAGTCTGCACAAAATGTCGGCTGAGAGTTCGACCGTTAGAACCAAACGCCACAAACTCTCCCTCTGATTTCGAAAAAGGACTCTTAAAAAAAATTGGCGCCGACCCAGAGGAACGAATCAGCTGCCAGACAAAAGTCCTAGGTCTTGTCGAAGTGTACGCCGACTATTGGTAGCCGACTGTTTTAGCTAGCCCTTCGTCGGGCAGGTATTTGCTTTCTCCCTGAGGAACGACTTTCAACACGTTCCTATGGGAGTTCCAGAATGAAATATCCGAAATCCGGACGAACTGTTCTTTTTGCCTCGAATGTTTTCGGGTCCTGTTTATGGGCCTCTGTTTTTATCGTCGGCAATCTCGCCTGCAGTCCGTCCCCAAATTCTCAACAAGATCATTGGCAATTAACTCCGCCCGAAATTATCGGAACCACGAAAGAAGGACACTCGAATAAAAAATCAGCAAATTTAAAAAGCTCGGACCAGGACGGACTTCAATTCAACCTTGAATCCTATTTGAAGTTTTCGAAAGCTGATCGCGGTTTAAAGCTCAGTTTTGAAACCAAGTGCGAAGAGCTTTTTTATCAAGGTACTTTGACAACGGCTGAAGTCGTTTCTCTCGCCCGACTCGTTCCACCACAAGTATTGAGCGACCTGTATCCCGGCTCCAGCTGCCAGATTTCAATCAAGGTTGAAAATCAAGTAGGCTCAATTCATCACTTCCAGCTTAAAAATGTAACGCTTCTCCCAAATGCGCTCGAAGCGAACAGCTCCAGCTCAAACCATGAGCGATCGTCGCAGACAAAATTAGAGCCTCTCCGTCTTGTCTGTGGAAAGTGGTGGTCAGAAGAGGATCGCGAACCGCTCAACGGCGCACGCCCTTTTGAGTCCCGGGGCAGATCGCTCGCATCGGCGGCTGTCGTAATGGGATCTGATGACCGCAATCTTCGGATGCGTCCTCTTTGCCGCGTGTTTCAACTGCACGGCGAATCGGGCATGAGTCTCAAAAAATCTTGGCCTTACGCCCTTCCCGGCCTTGAAACGACAATCACCAAATCCATCGTTCTTC
>JAXMMN010000238.1:0-2285 GCA_034366485.1 Bdellovibrionales bacterium | reverse complement strand
GAGGCATCTAAGGTGACTTGTAACGTCCCAGGGATCGGAGTCACGGTGTAGCGAGGAATTGGCGGTGCTGTGACCCAAGAAAACACCGCACGGCTTTGGGTGCCTGTGCCGCGGAAGGCATCGACCACAGAAAGTGTAACGAGGTATTCGCCACCATTTTGAAAAGTGTGTTCTAGGATTTTTCCTTCAGTAAGCGGTGTCCCGTCGCCAAATTGCCAAAAGTATCTCAAATTTTCTGTTGGACCATCAGGATCAGAAGATAACGAAGCATCAAATGCAACCGTGAGTGGGGCGTAGCCGGCGCGTGCAGTAGCGAATGCGAAGCTAGCAATTGGAATCAGGTTATTTCCAAGTTCGAAATTTAGCGTCGTAGAATTTTCGCCGCCATTTTGATCTCTGACTGTGACTACGACTTGTTGTTGACCAGAAGCCGCGAAATTTGAAATCGCGACATTTGAACTTTGAAACCCAGTCGTCTGACCATTAGAGAATGAGAAATTATATTGAAGCGTGTCTCCATCTAGATCTTGTCCAGTGGCACGAACTTGGACTCTGAAGGGTGATTGATTGGATAAAATATTATAAACGGCAGTCAAAGTAGGAAGTGTGTTTGGGAGAATTTCTAGTTGCTGAGAACTGGTGCCGATCGCGCCGAACTTATCTCTTGCTGAAACCACCACATCCCAAGTGCCGGCTTCTGCGAAAGTGATTTGATGATTCGGTGTCGCGATCCAATCTGAATCATAAGAATAATTCGTGTCAGAGGATTTTTTGGCTAAAAATCTGTAGCTTACGATTTGATCGTTTTCATCTGTAGAGCTAGCAGCATTGAATTCTATAGTTTGCGGAACACCTCTAGTCGGTTGTGGAAAAGTGAAGCTCGCGATCGGTGCAATATTCGTTTCAAGAGCTTGAACTTCAACTGAAATAAATGCTGTTGGCCAGCCTCGAACTCGGATATCAAGCGTATTCACTTCATTTAAAGAAATGATGGTTTCAAAATATTTCTTCTGTTTTGTGATGGATGTAGAGTCGGTGACTTTTCGTCCATTCACATAAACGTTAGCGGTATTAACACGGTAAAGCTTAATGTACGTGGAGTTGACGAGATTTGTATAAAGGCAGCTGATTTTTTCTGGCCAGCCGATCGTGCTGCAGTCTTCGATCAAATGATCTTCGCCGTCGGCATTCTTTATTTTTAGAACTGCGAGCTTTGCTTGCGGAATATTTAAAGGCTCGATTGTTTGCGACTCAGTCTCAAAAGTGCCAAAATACTGTTTTGGTAAAAACAGAATTTCATCTCGAACTAATAGTGAAAGTGGTGCCACTGACGTGACTCGGTCTAGAGATGCCTTGAGACCAAGATCGTCCGTAACCGTGAGCCTAATGGTGTAAGACCCGCTTTGCGTAAAGGTGTAGGACAGCGTTTCGCCGGTGAGATTTGTGTGTTGTCCGCTTTGATTTGTAATTCGCCATGTATAATTTGTGATCGTGCCATCATCGGTACTTTGAAGACCGTTTAGGTGAATCCGCATTGGATTTTCGCTATCAAGAGCCATTTGAATCACGGGTCTTGGTTTTTCGTTTTCAGGCGGATTTACGGGGTCGATGGCAGTCACGACGAGATCGATACCGAATTCACTTGAGAGATTTGAAACCGTGTCCGTGACAATAAGCTTTGCGCGGTAAGTACCTGCGGTTTGATAGATGTGGGTGGCTGTACTTGTGCCTAAGACCGGCGGTGTACCTTCTGGCTCATCTCCCCAAAGCCAAGAATAGGTGAGTGTGCCGGCTTCAGGGGAAAAGCTTTCTCTGGCGTTTAGATTAAAGCTTTGCGTGGTGTTTCCTTTAAGGCGATTTAGCGTAAAAGCAGCGAACGGCGGAAGCGGGGTTTCAGGGGCTTTTTCTAAATCTAAGAAAAGTTTTGAAGTCGAATAGCCTAAGAGATCAATGTTAAGTGTGTTTGCACCTTGGACTAAGTTTACAGGGATTTTTAGAAGACCTCTGGTTCTAGTTATGGTTTTTTCATTTGGCGCAAGATGATTTCTAACGCGTACGCCATTTAAGTGAATAAGTGCATCTTGAATTCTCGAAAAGTCCTGATCGATTTTTTCAGTCAAATTATTGAAAAGACATTCCCGCTTTAGTTCTATGGTGTCTTCAGTTTCACATTGCTCAATGGATCTAGGCCCAAGATCTCCGTTTTTAAGTGTCAGAAAATATCGTCCGCCTTCACTTGCTGTGATCGTGCGAGAGGTAAGGACTCTTGATTCGCCGTTTCCGGT
>JAXMMN010000237.1:0-4319 GCA_034366485.1 Bdellovibrionales bacterium | reverse complement strand
TTGATTTGGCTTGTTCAGCTGGTGCTTTACCCAGCGTTTGCCTATGTCGATACAAATCAATTCAGAAAGTTCCACTTTCTCCACACGCAAAGAATCACTTTCATTGTCGGGCCATTGATGTGTGTCGAACTCGCAGCATCGTTGGGAGTGTTCTTATTGCAGCCGGGTGTTCTTTGGGGCACAGGCCTGGCGCTGACACTCGCGATTTGGCTCCACACTGTGTTCGTCAGCGTTCCTGTGCACAATCGCCTTGCAATCAGTGAATCCAACGACGCTCGTTCTGTTGAAATCGATCGTCTTGTTAGTACAAACTGGTTTCGAACGATCGCGTGGACGTTTCGCGCCGCCTTGGTTATCTACGCCTTCTTTTAGGCTCTCTCATTAAAGGCGAGACCAAGAATCCATCCTTCATTTCCGAAGTCATGATTTGCTGCCGTCTTAAAAAAGTTCTGCTTCTCTATGACGTGACGAGCGCCGATCGCAGAAACGGCGGCATCAATATGATCAGGGGTCATTTTAAGGCCGTCGACGAGTTCAAAATTTTTGCTGCAATAGTCGAAAAAGTTTTTTTCCTGGCGAGTGCTACTGATCCCCAGGATTTTCCACATCTGACTTGGATAAACTTCGGAAATCGTGATCTCGGCATCGTTCAAAGCTTGGTGCGGCCAAACACATAGCTTCCTTCTATTCCCGGAGCCGAGCCCGTCCGCCAGATCAGAAAGAATGCGATATGATCCGCAACCGATGTTTCGCTGGGCGGGGACACGATGAAAGACGGAGTTCGCGTTTGCCAGCTGCTCACAGATTCGCTCGGGTAGTCGAAAAGGCGGGGCCGCGCGACCGTGAGCTTTAAGATGAGTTCGAAGCTTCATCGGAAGAAATTGAAGAAAGAATTCGAAGGCGGCATCGCGCCCATGAAGCGCAACATTTCGTTTTCGCCTCGAAGCTTGAAACTGTATGACTTTCTGCAAAAGAAGATCGAAGGTGGCCGCACATTCTTCAGGAAGTCCAAGCACGGCGTCCACGGCAACGAAGACTTTCGGTTTTTCAAGTGAAGTGACAGACGCCACAAGTGCAAGTATTTCATCTGCGTTGAATGTCTTCAAAGAAAGCCCAGTGTAGAGCGTGTTTTTTACGAGCAAGGAAGTAGGAAGAGGCTTTGGAAGACCCTTTCGCGATCCACTGCTATGAACGGCGCCCGTTTGATCAACGCCAACATATACGTCGTAGCGCAAGTCGTGGGTCAGCTTCGACTGGCCAACGGCTTTCGAGGTAGTTGAGTTTAGGGTTAGGTGGCGCGCCATTTTTTCCTGTAGTGCCCATCGGGATCATAGGAATTTTCTTGCGTCGTCGTATTGAAGCGTCGATCTCTCGGGTCGCGCCCGACGCCCGAGAAGTAATTCCAGTTTCCCCAGTTCACGGCGGCATCGTAATCGACCAGGTGTCGCTCAAAAAAGTCAGCCCCCAGTGTCCAAGGAACTTCCAGCGTTTTCGCTAGGTAACTTGCGACATTTTGTCGTCCGCGATTAGACATCCAACCGGTTTCTACAAGTTCTCGCATGTTGGCATTAATGAAGTCGGATTCGGTTTCTCCGCGCGACCACTTTTCAAAGCGGGTCTTGGCCAGATCTTCGTCAACTGTTTGGGGGCGTTTTCCATTTGGGCCATTTAGCTGGAAAAGAGTCTTTCCAACGCGAAGCGCTTCGTACTTAAAAAAGTCGCGCCATAGAAGCTCAAACAATACCCAGTAGGTCGATTTGTTTTTTATGCGATCAGTTTCGTAGCGACGAAGCTCGTGAATGATTTCACGGGGTGAAATCGCACCAACGGCCAGCCATGGAGAAAATTTTGTGGAGTCATTTTTTTCGATCATTCCATTGCGAGATTCAAAATAGCTTTGAACCGAGTCAGTATCCCATAGGTATTCCGTGATCCGTGTTTGTCCGTTTTTAAAACCGCCGTAAAATCGAAACCCGCGTGTCGGCAGATCTTCGATCGCTTTTTCCAAATGAAACGATTTTGCTGCAACGGTCTCGATCGGTAGGCCAGAGGTTTTGCAGAGCTCGCCTAAATCCAAATTCTCGCAACTTGGAAGAGAACGGATTTCGTCGATAGAGAAGTCTTTGGCTAAGATCAGCGGTTCGACTTTTTGTCGAAAAGCGGTGAAGACCTTTGGTAATTGATCGATAGCGAAGGGAAGGTCGGAAGAAGGGAGAATTGTCGATTGATCAATTGCCTTGAGGCTGACTTCATTCAGTTTTGCCCAGACATTTAGGTCTTCCTCTTCTGCAATCTCATCGTAAGTGTGTTCCTTCGTAAAGATCACGGCATCAGGCTTCACGCTGTTTAAAACCTGAAGAACCGCGGTCGATCCATTGTGACTTTCCACTTTGTAGACCGGGAACCGCTCTTTCAATGCAAACGCGAGTTCCGCGAGCGACTCGTCAATGAACCGCTTCTTTTCGGCCCCCAGGCGCTTTGATCCTGTCGGCGATATATAGAGAAACGCCAGTTCACTTTTGGCGGTCACGTTGTTCCGAATCCAGTTCAGCGCTTCGTTGTCCCGTTGTCGCAGGTCATTTCGAAGCCAGTAGATCAGCTTCATGGTGACGAGTAGCGAAGCGATTTTATTTTTACTTCAAATTTCGACTTCGAATCATCTCCGTCAATGCTCAACCAAATGCCGGCCGCAGGGATGGGTTTGGGGAACTTCCTAGACACAGAAACTAAAACGGGCTTCACGGCCGCGGCGTCGGTAGAGCCGATTGTTGCTCCTACTTGGCTGGGCATTAGAAACGCATTCTGTTCGTGCATGAATTTACTTTTTGGATGTTGGCGTGATTTGCCGTCCAGATCGGCTCTTGAAGTGATCGAATAGAAGTAGATTTTGTCCAAACCATGTCCCTTGGGAGCAAGTTCGAACATACGTTTCACCCACTCCGGCGCAAACAAGGATCCCATCGTGCCAAGCTTCTCTGGACCTTCAGCAACAAGCCCGATTCGCAGTAGCGAATCCTCTTCGAAGTCCTTCCAAGCTTCCATCTGGTTCATAGAGCCGCTGATTTCTACTTCTGCCTCAAATCCATCGATTTGCACAATTTTGCCGAAACCGTGAATCAGTGGACTGGCCGAGCCATCGACTTTTACAAGCGTGCCTGTTTCACTTCGCTCGACGACATTTGGTTTTATCTTGTTGAATTTGAGTTCTAGCCATCCGTCGGAAGTGCTCATAGGCACCGCGATCATTGCCATTGCGACGCGCGCAGAGAAACCAGGCGGGAGGCCCGCAAATAATTTCGAAATCACGCGATCACCTCGAAGCTGTAGGTAGTTTCAGTTTTGACGGATTGGTGGATGAGGCATTGGCCCGAGACTTTTTCCAAAAGCCGTTGTCCACGTTCGACGTTGGATGGTTTGTGCAATTTGACGTCGAGATGAGCCCGCGCCATCCAAGGCTTTTTGGCTTCATTCAAATCAACTTCGAGGTTGCAAGCGATGGAAAGTGCCTCGTAGGTTATGCCCGATTTTTCTGAGATCACGCGAAACGTCGCCGCAAAGCAATTGGCCATTGCGAGTGCGAAAAAGTCTTCTGGAGAGTATCCGCCCCCTGGTCCGTTAAAGCCCGGAGGAATAGCAACGGTCAGCGAGCCAGGTACCGCTTCAGCGTTTGTTGACCATGCAGGTGTGGTGGGACCTGGATCTTTGACTTCGACTCGAAAGCTCATCGGGAATTTGTACATAATCTGTTTAGTTTCCTTGGTTTTTGCAGGGAGGTCAAAAAAACTGAAATCCTCGGCCTTTTGCAGATCAAATCTCGCTGAACAAGCCCGTCTGCTGTAAACTCCTACATATGGTTCAAAAATCAAAGATCCTTTACGATGGCAATTGTGTGGTGTGCGATATCGAGATTTCGCACTATAAGCGAATAGCGCCTCAGGATTTTGAAATGGTCGATATCTCGAACCCCAATTTCAAAGCAGGTGAATTTGGTCTGACGACTGATGCGGTCAATCGCCATATGCATGTGATGAGTCCAGACGGAAAAATCCACATTGGCGTCGATGCTTTTACCCACATCTGGTCACGAATCCCGCGCTACCGTATTGCGAAGAAAGTCGTCGAACTTCCCGGGCTACGGTCATTGGCGGGTGTTGGCTATGAGGTTTTCGTTCGTGTGCGGCCCTATTTGCCGAAAAAGAACGCTTAAAGCATGAATTTAATTGTTGAAAGTCCGACCTATCGGTAGCACTTTTCGACGATGAATCCTTGGATCTTGGCTCTTCGCCCAAAAACACTGACGGCTGCATTTGTTCCCATTT
>JAXMMN010000236.1:0-3488 GCA_034366485.1 Bdellovibrionales bacterium | reverse complement strand
CAGTCTATCAAATCCCCAAACTCTTCCCGACACCAGAGCATAAGAACCTAGTTATCGGTGTAACAGGCATTGGGGCCTCAAAAGAGTTTTCATCTTTGATAACTGATGTAATCCCCAACCTTCATACTCTAGATACCGGTCAATGCTTCCCGCTCTACTACTACGAACAGCCGGAAGACGACTTGCTCAAAACAGAAAAGCCAGACAAGCATCGTTACGTCAGACGGGATGCTATCACCGACTGGGCACTTAAAAAGTTCCACGATACTTTTAGTGATAAGAAAATTAGTAAAGAAGACATCTTCTACTGCATCTACGGCGTTCTGCACTCCCCAACCTATCGTGAGAATTTTGAAAACGACCTGAAAAAGATGCTCCCTCGGATTCCTCTCTGCAAAGACTTCTGGGGGTTCTCTAAATCAGGCCGTGCGTTGGCAAAGTGGCATCTTGAGTACGAGACCGTTGAGCCCTACGACCTGAAAGAAGAGATCAAGCCCGGCGCGCCCAAAAAAATCAAAGACCTTTACCGCGTTGACGAATCGGGAATGAAATGGCCCAAAGAGAAAAAGGTTGAAGACAAGACTAAGATCATCTTCAACGGCTACGTCACCCTCACTGGTGTTCCCCTTGATGCCTATGACTATGTCGTCAACGGTAAATCTGCCATTGAGTGGGTTATGGAACGCTATTGCATAACCGTCGATCTCAATAAAAAATGCGAGGGCAGCGGCATTAAGAATGACCCGAATGAATGGTCAGATGATCCAAGATACATCGTTGATCTTGTTAAACGAGTGGTACGCGTGAGCATTGAGACGAATAAAATCGTGAAGGCATTGCCACCTTTAGACATCATTGATGAGCAACAAGAGTCATCAAGTCACACAGAATAGAAGTTAAATCGGGGGCTCCACATCTGGAAGGCGTGGGGCCTTGAATTTATCCAGAAGCAGATCAAAAGATTTTTTGATAGAAGCTTGCTCTGCTAACGGCTGGTATTTCAGATTCACATATTTAGAAACGGTTTTGAACTCAGCACTCTGCTCTTCAACAGGTACAACTTTTCTACCTAAAACCAAGACCCAACCATCAAAGCCAGAAGCAGAATAAACCTTGAAGCCTGGGCCGCCAGCGACCAGCACTGCTTCTTTCTTTTCTGTTCCAATTTTAAGCTCGGTGGTTCTCATGAATGGAATGCCCTTTAAAGAGATCGCCTGAAATCAGAACGCGAGCCCTTCAAAATGCCAACCAGATTCATCTTCAAATTTTGAATTTATACGTTGCGCAGTTTGAGGAGTGTCGCGGAATGCGAACGGGATTCGGACAGCCAGGGTTAAATTTGCTTTTTCTCTAAGCAAAAAACGGAGTGGTTTTCAACTTCACGTCATAGCGCTTTACGTCGGCAAATTATCCACATTAAGTGCTCAAGAAGTGGACTTCAAAGCCTTGGTCTCGAAAGTCCGGTGTGATCAATTCATTTAGGTTGTGGCGAACGGGGCCTTGATATTGTTGGAGGTAGCTTAGGAAGTCAGGATCATTGAACTCTTCGGCGCGAAGAATAAATTCGACTCGCGGATTTTGTGAAGAGGACGGTTTGAATATGAAAGGAGAAACATACCCAGGTGGATATCCTCCCTCGGCTGCGATCCTCGCTAGGTCGAGCAGGGGTAAAGATGCTGGATGTCTTGCTTTAATCGTCTGATATGCGTTTTCGCGAATGGCTGTTCCCCAAATCACGCCTGAAGCTTCAGTGAGAGTTTCCCAAATTGGTTCGTTGTAGCGATGCTTGTAGGGCTCGCCAGCCCAATATTTCTCCATCCAATCAGTACCATGCTCTCCCCAGCGATGGTTGCTGATCCATTCGGCGTCATGGGTCGAAAACGGTGCCTCGGGATCGAATCCAATTTCAGCAAGATTCTCGTCTTTAAAATGGGGAAATCTCCAAACTTTAGAAGATCTCGCAACGTCAAGGTCTGTAAAATGAAAGAATCCTGTTAGCCGTGAAATCTTATCCGGAAAGTTTTCGATTCGAACTTTTTCAAGAAGGAGTTCATTTTTGTATTCGATTGAGTTTAGGTCCTTCAGCAGCTTTACACCCCAAAGTGTTAAAGGCGGAAGCCCAAGAGCCTGCTGCTCACGTCGGTTTGTAATGATGCCGCGGTAAGTTTCCCAAGCGACAATGGGATCTTCTATATTTAGGTAGGCCCAACCAAATCGCACTAAGTTGCCAATGTCGGGGGGCTGATGTCTTTCCATATTATTTGCTATAAACTGCAAAAGTGATTTTAACGAAAAAGCATCTCGAACTTCTCGGAATCAAACTGCTTAAGTCGCTCTGCAAATTCATTCACGTAAAACATATCTGGATTGCTTTTTTGGGCTCGAACTCGAATTTCATATTTGGGGTCATTAGGGTTCGTTTCAAATACAACTAGCCCAATGCCATGCACCAAACAGAGTGCTTCGAGTCTTGACAGGTCTTCTTCAGATATCGTCGATGGCATCACAATGTAGCTTTTCGCTGAGAACAATCTGTAGGCAACCGCTTGACCAAATGCGACCACTGATGCGTTTGGATCAATTTTGATTTCTGCAGACACGATTTCGATTGGAAACTTAATCAGATTCGATGCCAGAGGTTTGTAAACGCCAACCACATCTGGCGTGCCCCATTTCCGTTGTAGGCCCGCGCCTCCAAGGTCGGTTGCAATAGTCACCTCATCGAGATCACTTTGAATCCACTCTGCAAAGCTCGTATAAAATTCGCTCTCAGCAAGTGAAGAATTTGAAGGGGTTGTGAATACGACCTGCCCATTCACTTCTTCAGTGGAAGATGTGTATAGACCACGGCTGGGTTTTACAATTTCCGCAGGAAACTGAGTATCTAAGTTCCATACGCTTCCATGGATCGTATTTTTTGGCGTTTCGGGACTATCGGTATGAATTTGCCTGACAAGGTTGGTGAAGCGAATTCCGCCGGGAGATGATTTAATTATTTCCTTCGCTTTTTCCTTTATTTCGGTCGTAGTAAGTTTTGCCAATCCAGTTTCCTCTCCGCATTTTAGTATCGCGATAGGTTTGTTAACGAAATCTCAACTCGCTCGTTTCGTGTAGGCTCCGGAAAGCCGAGAAATCTCCTCGCTCATCCGATCTCTTAAGGCTTGTGGCCCTACAACTTCCGCGTTTGAACCCATCCCTAAAATCCATCTAACGAGTTCATCGTTCACGCGGACTTCTAGCGTTAAACGAACGCCGCTTGCGGTGCGGACGGAACGTTGAGACGGGTGCCATTGGCGTTCGCTGATGTAGGAAGCGATTGGTTCTTTGATATTGATTTCGACTTTTGCGATTTCGCCTTCGCGGTAAACGGCGAGCGAGTCTTTGTGGAAATGATCGAAATCAAAACCTTTCGATGTGTATTCGTCATCACTCATGACGGCGCGTTTTACGCGGGCTACGGCGTAGGTTTTTAGCTGGTGATTTTCGGT
>JAXMMN010000235.1:0-3408 GCA_034366485.1 Bdellovibrionales bacterium | reverse complement strand
AACTGCTGGGAATGCCGTGATGTATGGCTACATCGGGCTTTCTATCGGTGACCTATCAAGCGGTCTAGTCAGTCAATGGCTTGAGAGTCGCAAGAAAGCGATTCTGGTTTTCCTTGGCATCTCGACCCTTGGAGTTGGTTTGCACTTGGTGCTCAGCCAGGGTTCAGCGACGCCGACGATGTTCTATGCCACGTGCGTATTGATGGGCATCGGCGTCGGCTATTGGGCGATGTTTGTTCAGGTCGCTGCCGAACAGTTCGGAACGAACATTCGATCGACGGTCACAACCAGCGTACCAAACTTTGTTCGCGGAGCGACGATTCCTCTGACAGCTGCATTTCAATGGGGTTCGCCCACATATGGAGTGACAATGATGGCTGTGGTTTTGGGGCTCATTACACTTGCGATCACCTTGATGGCCTTGAAAGGCCTCGAGGAATCTTTCCACAAGGATCTCGACTACCACGAATAGCGCGGAAAGACTTTGGCTAATCGTCGGCGCGCGGAGTGTGGTCGAAGCGGAAGACGCGTCTAATTTTTGCGTCGTGGTAATCTTTCGGTAGTGTATCGCGTGTGATTTCTTTTGCACGCAATCCACTTCGCGGAAGTGGGTCCATCAGAATTGGATCCATTTGGAAGTCGCGACGGTTGGCACTGAAAATCAGCGTTCCACCTGGGCGTAGAGCCTCAAGGCATCGATCGACAAGCCACTTATGATCTCGGCTTATATCCCAAGTACCTTCCATTTTTTTCGAGTTCGAAAACGTCGGAGGATCGCAGATGATGTAGTCATATGGCCCCGTGGACGTCGCAAAGCCATCTTTGATCCACGAAAGAACGTCATCGTTAATAAACCGATGATTGGAAGTTAAAAGTCCATTGGCGATGAAGTTTCGCTCCGCCCAAGCGAGATAAATCGGCGACATATCGACGCTTGTCACGGTCGCACCGGCGCGCGCGCCGTAAACCGAAAAACTTCCTGTGTAGCAAAACAAGTTAAGCATTTTGAATTGCTTTTGTCCTGGGCCAAGGCTCTGCCGCCGTTTTGTGATTTCGTCTCCGACCATTTTTCTAGTCAGGCGGTGATCGAGGAATAGCCCCGTATCTAAATAGTCATGAAGATTGACGAGAAATTTATGGTCACCTTCACGCACCGGAAATTCGTGGGACGATTTAACATAGGATGGAATAAAATTTTGTGGCCGCTTGGTTTGGGCGACATGACGGATTTCAATAGTTCCGTCAGGTCGACTGATCGAGCCACCTTTATTTGGTACCGGTGGGGTCGAGTTCGACGAGCTGGCGCTGTCAGCGGAGCCGACGGGAACAATTGGTGATGGTCCGGGCTCTGCGGAACGCGGGCGCTGTTTTTCTCTGCGTTTGACGGCGATGTCATCAGGTGAAAAACCGAGTCCACCGAGGGCATCGATGGTTTCGTCAAAAAGATGTTCTTTCCCGGTGTCAATTTCTGGGTCGCGCCGATCCCAGAGCACTGCATAGCGACCATAGACTTCAATGATAGAGGGGTATTCGGGAATGTCGCGATCATATAACCGAAACGCTTCGATTCCTAAGCGATCGGCCCAGGGCTTCAACTTGTCCCAGTTTTTTTTCAGTCGATTATAGATGACAGACTTCGGCGCGAAAGATTGATTCACAGCTTGGAAAATACACGCGCCAGTGGTCGGATGTCGATCTGGTTCTGTGACTAGGCATGAAACAGTCTTGAAGTTGTGTAAAAACTGTCGAAAAACACGTATAGTAACGAAGTATGGTCTCATCCGTAGTTGTTCAAAAAGCTATCCTCGCGATCGTCGTTGCTGGCTCGCTTGGCGCGATTGTATTTGCGGACGATGAAAGCTTTCCGTTTTCAAACTATCCAATGTATTCGAAACGGTTTTCTCCAGAAGATCGAACCCCGTTTTGGTCGATCGTCGCCCAATTCGAAGACGGTTCAACAAGGCGATTTGATACGATGGTCGGTGGCCAGGGCGGGTTACAACCCTTTTGGGGTGCTTCGTTTCGGGAAGCTCTGCTGGTCGACAAAAATCCTGAAGTCATTTTGAAGAAACTGAAAGCGGCTCGCGATTGGCAACGCGAAGAAGCTAAGAAGTTAGGATTGCCTCCGGAGCGAACTGTCGGAAAGTTGATGTTGTACAGGCACGATATTTCCTGGCCCGCACTAGTCGAACTTCGATTGCGCGACGCAAGTGCGCGACCTCTGTTTCTTGAATCTGCGGAACTCGTCCTGGAGGCAGAATGAAGGACGTCCAGCCAGAGCGCTTCAATCTCGCCGCAGTGAGAATCTTCTTTTTCTTTTGTGTGCTGATCACGGCAAGTGGTCCAGACTATTTTCTTCAATGGACGCAGGTTCCACCGCAGTTCTGGCATCCGCGCGGACTTCTTCGGCTGTTTTCAGAACCGCTTTCAGCCGACGTCATCGCATTTTCATTTCACACGTGGCGATGGCTGACATTTGCATGTTTGTTCGGCGTGTTCTTTCGATGGATTGCTCCGTTATGGTGGATTCTTGGTCTCATTGTTATCACCAATGGTCATTCCTACGGATATCAAGGACATGTCTACATGCCACTCGTTCTGGCGGGACTTCCGCTTTGCTTTTCTCGCGCAAGCGACGCTCTCAGCTTTGATAGCTGGAAAAAGGTGCCCGTTCTGACGGTGGATGTTCAATCGTATCTTCTTCCGGTTCGAACAATTCAGATCGTTCTCGTACTAGCGTACTTTGCAGCCGGAGTGTCGAAGCTTCGTTTCGGGGGCCTTGAATGGATCACCGGCGATACGCTTCGAAACTATTTGATTCGCTCATCGTTGATCTTCTCTGATTCAAATCAGCTGGCGCACACCGTTCAATTGAACGAGGTTTTGTTTCGTGTTCCGTGGCTTTGCAATTTACTCGCTTTTGGTGCTGTTTTGCTGGAGGTTTCTATGCCGCTTGCATTATGGAAGCGGCAGTTTGCAAAGCTACTTATTCCAGCTATCGTGGCCCTTCAAATTGGCATCTTTTTTACCATTTTCGTTCGATTTACTCCGTACGTCGCGCTGCTCGGAGCGTGGATCAACTGGCACTGGGTTTTGCATTGGTTTTCGAACTGGTATTTTGGGCGAATTCGCGCTACGCCAGCGGTATGAGCGATACACCTACAAACTGTCCAAAGTGTGATTCTGTGAATATCTACCAAGACGGCAATCTTTGGATGTGCCCCGAGTGCTCACATGAATGGAGCCCCGAAGAAATCGCGGCTGAAGCAGCCAAAGCAGCAGAGTCTCTGATCGTTCGCGATGCGCATGGAAATGTTTTGCAAGATGGCGACACAGTCACGGTGATCAAGGACCTAAAAATCAAAGGCTCATCCTCTTCGGTGAAAGTTGGAACGAAGGTAAAAAACA
>JAXMMN010000234.1:0-7580 GCA_034366485.1 Bdellovibrionales bacterium | reverse complement strand
ACAGGGTTGGGTCCGAAAACCCTTCCAATTCCGGCTTGTGGGCGAGGCAAAAGAGGTTCCAGCACCCTTGGGCAAGCAGCTAAAACGCCAGTAATTTTTTAGAAAAACGTCCGCAGACGAGAAAAAGCAAAGCGCGAAAATACCACCGGTATCTTCGCGCTTTTGATTTCAATTTGGCATCTGAATTCAGCCATTTAGGCAGGCCGAGACGCTGACTAGATTAGTCCTTAAACAAGACTTTTGCAGACTTTGTCGTGCCTTTTGTACGGCGAGAAGCTTTCGACTTCTTGCCCTTTTGTTGGCGCTTGTGTGCGCGGATCGATTCAGTGCGTTTCGTTTTTGACGCCATTTAGTACCTCATTTGGAAGACGCAATGGCTATCAAAGGGGCAGCCACAAGTCAAACGTGTGCCGGCTTCCGTCGTTTGACCTGATCTCCTTTTCAAAGGAATAGCCAAAACTAAGGCGAGGGCCCTTAAAGCCGACCCCAGTGGTCAACCAGTTCTCATTTCGCGTTTCAAGCCATGCCGAGCCCAATCGGAAGGCAAAATCATGCCGAAACCAACTCTCAAAGCCCAAGTGCACGTTGTTTCGACCATCGGCATTGGACTCCATGGGCCGAACGAGGTCCGCCCGCGCATGAAGAATTTCATGTGGAACAAAATGAACCCCAAGGCCCACCGTTGGAATCATTCGCGCCTCCGGAGCAACGGAATCCGAAGCCCCGGCGAGGTCGTGACCAGTCAGAGCGACTCCAATTTTTTCGGTCAACGGGTACAAGAAACCAATCGCGAAATTATCTTGAGTCACGTCGAAGCCGCCCGGCTGTTCATGAATCAACCGCCGATAAGTCAGACCCATCGACAGACTTCTTCCAGGAAAAAATCCAGCCATCGAAAACTGAAAATCACGTTGATCCGCAGTGATCGCGCCATTGCCTCCGCGCAAAGTCTTTCGCTGTACGAAACTAAAACTCCCGGCCGCAATTTTTTCTTCACCACCGTCAGCCAGCATGACTCCAAAATCGGTGTATCCGTCTCCGGCATCGCGATGTGACTGATGAGAAGAAACGGCGAAATGGTAGGACTGAATATGAACAAGCGTCGCTGGATTCAACCAACCGGCTTCTGCCGCGTCGATCGCCGCGCGGCCAGCACCGCCAAGGGCTGAAGCACTTGGCCCAAGCCGATAAGGCTGCTCGGAAGATGCATGGGCGGCGGGAGAGAGAAAAATTAAAGACACTGCCGCAAAGCCAGCGGCGAAAAATTTAAACGTGGTGCGCGATTTTATACGGCTCATGCCGCCAGACTACTGGCGGTAACAGACCGAAGCAAACGAAACACACGCTGGGTCTACGCCCTCGCTGCAAGTTTGCGTGATGTCATAACGGACTTGCGTGACTCCAGCACCATAGCAAGTGGTGACCGATTTTTTCGGAACAATACAGCGATTAGTCATATCCACATACCAATCCTCAACTCGCAGCTGATTGCGGACGATGGAAAGGTCGTTCGTCAACACCGCTGGATCTGGCGCCATCGCACAAGTCGTAGCACCGCTTCTTGAATCCTCTGGTCGTACAATTCTAAACCGTAAATTGTCGGGACACGTCCATGTCGAAAGACCCGTACGGTCAGACGTACTAGCGAGGTTAAGCTCCGACACTTCACGCAAAATCACGTTCGGAAAATTCGCATTCGACGGAGTCGTACCGACTGTCGGTTGTGCGAACTTCAAATAATATCCTCGCCCATAGACTTGTGTGTAAGGGTTAGCTGTTGAGCCTTCGATGACATCTCGCGGACTTCGCGCCAGCGTATCGCCCGCTCCTGGGCCACCTGTTTGCGACGGCGCTGTATGCGCGTAGGTCTGCGCAAGAAAGGCGTCGTTACGCAAAGCTGTGCGAATAGAACCAGCCAAGGTTGGATTCTTTGTGAAATACAAACTTCCCTCGAAGCGCGAACCGAACACGGTGCCGTTGCGAAGATACCGCAAACGCGAGGCTGGATCGGTGCGAACCAAGAGATCCGAGAGATCCATCGTCCCGAGCGGTTCGAAAATGTTCACATAGTCTTGGCCGTGGATAGAACTTCCAGAAGACGTATACATCACCTGAAAGTTGTCGAGCTTTCGAATTGCGAATTGAACTTTGGTTTGCGAGTTCGCGGGGCTTGCCCCTAAAAGTGTCGCTTGCTTCTCTGGTGGCTTCTTCCCTTCCTGTTGACGGAAGCTGTCTGTCAGGCGAATTCCACCACTGCGGTAGGCGCCAACACGGAATGAAAAATAAGCGCCCGCATCAAAAGTTCCAACTTCCGATACTGCACAGGACATATAGGTAATTTGATCAATCGTAGAGTCGTAAGCAAAGTCGACTTTGCTAGCTTCCGATTCGAGTTGGCTTTCGGCATCTACCACTGGTGGCTGCGAACAGTTCTGATACGAGATCAGTAAAATCCCAACAGCCGCAATCCAAGCAGCTGGGTGAACAACTCGAGATTTAATGTCGAACATAGAGCTAGCCCCCAAGCTCATATCGTATCATGAAGATTCGTCCGAATTCGCGACAGACCCGCCATAACCCCGCCCTTCGTCTCAAACTGAGGCACCGCGCCAAAAACCAGACGAAAAAGCCGTCAAATCTACGCTTAAATCAAGGACTTCATGACAGATTTCATTCGCTTTGATTGACTGCTGCCCATGGCAAAAGTTCGCAAAGCCGTGATCCCGGCTGCTGGTCTAGGGACACGTTTTCTTCCAGCCACAAAGACTGTCCCAAAAGAAATGTTACCGATTGTCGATCGGCCGATCTTACTTTACGTGGTCGAAGAGGCTGTTCGAGCAGGAATTGAAGACATCGTTCTCGTCGCTGGACGAGGAAAAACCGCCATCGAAGATTTTTTCGATGTCAGCTACGAGCTTGAAGACAAGCTCGAGCGCGACGGCAAACACGAGTGGCTTGCGAGCCTCAAGCGAATTCGCTCGATGGCAAATGTCATTTCCATTCGGCAAAAACAACCGCTGGGCCTTGGCCATGCAGTTGGCGCCGCCGCGCCCGTTGTTGGCAGCGAACCTTTTGCCGTTTTGCTTGGCGATGAAATTATGATTTCTCGTCCCGATCAAAAAACGGTCACCGAACAGTTGGTCAATCGCTATCACGGCACTGGCGTATCAACTGTGGCCGTAATGGAAGTGCCAATCGATGAAACTTCGAAATATGGAATCGTCGAAGGCGACGTCACAATTGAGGCGGGACATTCTGTTGTGAACGTAAAAAACGTGATCGAGAAACCCGCTCGCGGACAAACCGTTTCTCGCTTCGCTCTTCCTGGCCGCTATGTATTTGACGCAGAAATCTTTGAACACATTCGCAACACAAAGCCTGGAAAACTTGGCGAGATCCAATTGACCGACGCAATGATCGCAGTCGCAAAATCGAAAGGCCTTCACGCCACGACCTTCGAAGCGAGGCGCTTTGATGCTGGCGATAAACTGGGTTACTTGATGGCGACAATCGAAATGGGCCTCGAACACCCCGAGCTCTCAACCTCGTTGAGGACGTATCTCAAAGGATTGGTGGCACGATTATGAAAATTAAATTAGGCGTTTTGCTCGGGCTTATTCTTAGCGCACTCATTTTCACAGAAGCCAGCCTGGCTTCCATTCCCAGTAGCCGCACCATCGTCACCCGGCTGGCTAAAAACTCTGGCCGCGGTGTTTACGTCATTGATCTAGAAGTTCGCTTCTCGGGCCCAGAGGGATTAGTTATGCGGGAGCGCTGGTTGGTGCAAAATGCCGAGTCCATGCGCCTCACCGTACAGGGCGAAAAGTCCGGCGAGTTTCGCTATGATGCCCTCTACAAAGACGGACGTCGTACATCGACGACTCCGGCACTTTTGTTTTCTTCCGACCCAACCAAAACAGAGCCAGGAAAAGACGCACGGACCCTTAATGTTGGCGCAGATTTTTTTGAGCCCTATTTGTACTTCCGAAGTAGCGCGAAGTTTTTGGAGTACTTTATAAAATCTAAAATTCTTCCGCCTTCGGCTGGTTCTAAAGATCGTGCACGGATCACAAATATCAACACGTACAAGCCGGTGCCTGAAGTCGGCGTTCGCCTCGGCCGAACCGCCGGCACGGTTGCTTGGGTCTTTGGTGAACCAACACCCGTCGATGGCAAAACCGCATTTCCTGGTGCGTGGATCGAACAAGACGCCTTTTTACTAAGAAAACTGCGACTGCTTTCGCAGGCCGAAATGTCGCTCTCCGAACATGCAGCCGCTGGCGGCGGTTTAAAACTGGCCCGTGAAAGAACGATTGTTTGGCGATCAAATGACCCAAGTGTCACCGAACCAAGAGCCGCGACGATCAAAGTTATTTCTGTCAAAAATCTTCCTGAAAAATCTCTCGCGCCACAGTTTCTTCCAACGTCGATCTCTTCAAGCGAGCTAAAGTCTGCACGCCTACCAGACGCGGCAGTTGCTAGGGAGTTTTACTCGAGGTTTCGGTGAACGCTAATGGGCCAAAAACGTGTCCAGAAACGTGGACCGTGGCCATCGACGCGCCACTGGGGCCGCTTCACTACACAGTTCCTGATACTCTGGAAAAGTTGAACCTCAAAAGCGGCACATCTGTCATCGTGCCGCTTGGTTCGCGAAAAGTTCACGGCGTTTTGCTTGATTCCGACACGGCCGTTCCTGCCGGTGTAAAGTTGAAGGCCATGTTTGGTCTTGCGGAAGAACGACCGCCAATTGATTCCGCACGGCTTGAATGGCTTAAGTGGATCAGTCGCTACTACGCCTACCCGTTGGGTTCGACACTTGAACACATGTTTCCGCCGCTTGCGAAATCGGGAGGCCGCAAAAAAGCACGTAAAGCAGCGCTCATTCAGGTTTCGGAAATTCAAGGAACAGATCATTCCGTTTCGCTAACGCCGAACCAAACCGACGTGGTTAACACTATCGCGGGGCAAAAGGGATTTCATGCACATTTGCTTTTCGGCGTTACGGGCTCAGGCAAAACAGAAGTTTACATGGAACTCATTGGTCGCGCTGTCGATCGCGGCGAAACGGCCCTCGTACTGGTTCCAGAAATTTCACTCACTCCCCAGTTGATTGAACGCTTCGCACGAAGATTTGGCGACAAAATCGCCGTCATTCATTCTCACCTCACTCCGCGAGAAAAAACTGACAACTGGTGGGCGGCACAAACGGCTGAAAAACCAGTTCTCATTGGCGCACGTTCAGCGCTTTTTTGTCCGCAGCCCAATTTGGGCCTGATCGTGATCGATGAGGAACACGAATCCAGTTTCAAGCAAGACGAATCACTTCGCTATCACGCACGCGATAGTGCCGTCATGCTTGCGAAGATATTGAAAATTCCAATTGTCCTCGGCTCAGCAACGCCAAGCCTCGAAACATGGCAGAACGCCACCTCAGGAAAATACGAACTGCACCGTCTACCTTCAAGAATCCACGGCACCCAGATGCCAAAAATCGACGTCATCGATCTTCGCGAAGCGCGCGATGCAGAAAAACAAAGTAGCGGTGATTCGGGCGGGGGACGACCGTTTTGGCTTTCAAAAGAACTTCACTTAGCTCTGACGGAGACACTCGAGCGGGGCGAACAAGCGGCGCTTTTTTTAAATAGACGCGGAATCGCGCAAACTGTTGTTTGCCCCTCTTGCGGACATTCATCCGAATGTCCGAATTGTGAAGTTGCCCTCACTCTCCATGGAAGATCGAACTTGGTATGTCACTACTGCGACTATCATGAATCGATGAAAGAGGTTTGCGGCAGTTGCCATACCGGCGAACCAAAGCCACTGGGTCTAGGTACCGAGCGAATTGAAAATGATCTCGGTCGACTTTTTCCAACCGCTCGCCTCGTGCGGATGGATCGCGATGAAATTCAATCGCGCGAAGATCTGGAAGAGGCCATCGCGAAAATTGAAAATCGCGAGGCTGATGTTTTGATTGGTACGCAGATGATCGCAAAGGGCCTCGATTTTCCGGGTCTCACCCTTGTGGGCCTAGTGTTGGCAGATGTCGCGTTTAACCTCCCCGACTTCCGCGCTTCTGAGCGCGCTTTTCAGCTTCTCACCCAAGTTGCCGGTCGCGCCGGCAGACACCTTCGCGATGGCCGACAAGGGCACGTTGTATTGCAAACCTACAACCCTGATCATCCAAGCATTCAATATACGCTGGCACACGACTACGAAGGTTTCGCAACTCATGACCTTCAATTCAGGGAAGCGCTTGGCTATCCGCCGATGGGTCGCCTTGCGGCACTTAAATTTGGCGGACCTGATCTAGCAGAAACCGAAGCGGCCGCAAGAAGAATTGCTGATCTTGCTCGACGAACAATCGACAAAGCGGTTGCCGCCGATCCACACTCACCTTCTGCTGGAATTTCTGTCCTTGGACCGGCGCCTGCGCCGATGGCGAAGCTTCGCAACCTTTATCGATTCCAAATTTTAATTAAAGGTTCGGATGCAAAAGCACCCGTGAGCGCCCTTTGCAGGACTTTAAGCGAGCACATTGAAGCGCGCGCAAGGAGTAAATCCCCCATACTCCCGCCCAAAGTCAGGTTCGCCGTCGACGTCGATGCGCTTCATTTACTTTGATCGCCGAACTCGACTGGCTCGTTGGCCCCACTGCCACCTACAATAAGAGCTGGTTTTCCTTAACGTTACGATGGCCCGAAAGGATCACTGCGTGCCCGAAAGATCCGGCTCACCTTTGGTTTCCGCATTGCGCGCGGTCGCGAGTCTTTTCTCCGTGGCTGTGGCGCTAGCTATGCTGGCGACTGTCATTAAGCCGGAAATTTCTATTGCCCACTCTTCAGACCCGACCGGAGTCTCTTCAGATGTCGAAATTTACCGGCGCTTGTCTTCGGACGAAGTAGCCGCACAGGTTTTGGAGTTTCTAAAATCAAAACCATTTCCGCAGAAAGAAAAGGAAAGCCTCCTGGACAAGGCCCGCCCAGAAGATCGGGTCGAACTGAAGCGCCTGCTTTCTTCTTGGAAAACAGATTCGGTCACAATGAATGTCGTCGACGGAAGTCTTTCTATTTCGAATGTTCGCGGAGAACTCGAAATAGAAATTTCTCGCCAACCAAGCGACGGACAAATCGTCCTCAATGGCAAACCTTTTGCCCGTTCGCCCAACGGTTCTGTTCTCGGCGCGATAAAAAAGCACCTCCGTGCGGATCTAGCATCAGGATCGCTGCTTGAACTACTCTTCCCTAGGGCAGGAGCCGCAAGCAACAGTGCTGCGGTCGTATTGCCCGCATATCTGTACATCGAATTCGCAAGCGCCGGCGAAACGCCATCGAAATCACACACTGCAGAGGAAGAAGCGATTAAGTCTGCCCAACAGCTTCAGGCGGTTGTGATGCCAGAAGGCGGCAACGCCTTGGTCGCTTTCGCCAAAAGATATCTCTCCGATACTAAAAGTAGCGTCCAGTGCAACGGCACCAATGCAAAAGGAATCGTTCAGCTAGCCGGAGAGCTCCATCGCTTTGAATCGCGGGCCAACGGCGACGTCGTCATTCTTCCGCCTTCGAAAATGGATCTGCCGTCTT
>JAXMMN010000233.1:0-11882 GCA_034366485.1 Bdellovibrionales bacterium | reverse complement strand
AATAACTACTAAATCAAATGCTTTTGTGTCCGACACTAGAGTTGCTCCGTACTAAATTTCTAGTAAAATACGCGATGGATCTTCGATGTTTTCTTTCACTCGAACCAAGAATGTCACGGCTTCTTTGCCGTCGATCATTCGGTGATCGTAGCTAAGCGCAACGTACATCATTGGGCGAATTTCAATTTCCTTTTTCCCACCCTTTGTCACTACAACCGGTCGATCTTCAATCTTATGAAGACCCAGAATACCAGACTGTGGTGGATTCAAAATCGGCGTCGACATCATCGATCCATAAACGCCGCCATTGGAAATCGTAAACGTGCCGCCAGACAAGTCGTCGACGGTGATTTTTCCGTCGCGCGCTTTGCCTGCGAAATGCTTAATTGAAAGTTCGATTTCCGCGATCGACAAACGATCGGCATTTTTAACCACCGGCACGATCAAACCTTTTTCCGTTCCAACAGCCATGCCGATGTTGAAGTAGTCGTGATAAACGGCGTCGCCGCCATCGATCGATGCGTTCACCTGAGGAATTTCCTTTAAACCCTCAATCGCAGCCTTCACAAAAAAGCCCATGAATCCGAGGCCAGTTCCGTACTTTTCTTTGAACTTATCTTTGTAGCGATCGCGAATCGCCATCACGTTCGACATATCGATCTCATTGAACGTCGTTAAAATGGCGGCGGTGTGCTGCGCTTGGACCAAGCGTTCCGCGATTTTCTTTCGAATGGTTGTCATCGGAACTCGGCGATCACCACCGACACCGGTCATGGATTTTGTCATAAAGGCTGGTGTCGCTGCACTTGCAGGTTTAGCGGCTGGTGCCGCCGCTACAACTCCGCCACCAACTCCGCCGTTGGCCGAAGCGCCAAGTCCACCGACGCCGCCATTCAATGCGCGCGCAGCTTGTTCAACGTCTGACTTCGTCAAACGGCCGTCTTTTCCTGTTCCTGAAACTTTCGAAGTATCCACACCCGACTCATCCACCACTCGGCGTACGGCAGGACTCATGTGGGCTTGAAGTTCAGGATGAGTTTTACCTTGTGCTACGGCTGGCGACGCCGCAACGCTCGCCGCCTGAGGCGCGTCGACATTCTTAAGTGGCTGCGCCATCCCTGCCGTCGCAACACCCTCTGTGTCGATACTTGCGACGGTTGCGCCGATTTTCACGACTTCACCCGCTTTTGCTGTCGTCGTTAATACACCATCATTTGGCGCAACGACTTCGACGCTGGCTTTGTCAGTTTCTAAAGACAAAATCACTTCGTCTCGTTTTACAAATTCCCCAGATTTTTTCGTCCACTCGCCGATGGTCGCTTCTGAAATCGACTCGCCCACAGCTGGTACTTTGATTTCTACTTTCACGATGACTTACTCCAAGTTAAAAATTTAAATCCTATTTATTTCGACTTTGGTTTCTGAGGCGCCTTCACACCCAGCGCTTCGGAAAGCAGCGCTTTTTGTTCCACAGCATGAACCTTTTCAGATCCTGTTGCGGGGCTTGCTCGCTCGTCTCGTCCAGCGTAGCGAACCGGAATTTCAAGCCCTGCCTCTTCTAGCATTTCATCAAGTCGTGGCTTCATAAAGAACCATGAGCCCATGTTTTTTGGCTCTTCTTGACACCAAACCACAGACTTCAAATTCTTATAGCCTTTTAATTCTGGAACTAACTTGTGTGCCGGGAACGGATAAAGCTGCTCGACGCGAATCAAAGCGATCTTCGCTTGTTCCTTTGCATCCATCGCTTCACGTGCAGCTAAGAGATCAAAGTAGACTTTTCCTGAGCAAAGAACGGCGCGCTCCACACCCGCCGCTGCCTTTCCTGTCGTTGCTTCGTCCCCAATGACTTCTTTGAAGGTTCCATCTGTGAGATCCGCTAAAGTTGAAATGACTTTTGGATGTCTTAGCAATGACTTTGGCGACATCACGATCATTGGCTTTCTGAAATCGCGTTTCATCTGCCTTCGAAGTGCATGAAAAAGTTGTGCTGGGGTCGTCATGTTCATGACCTGCATATTGTCTTGAGCACAAAGCTGAAGGAACCGTTCAAGCCTAGCACTTGAATGTTCGGGTCCTTGGCCTTCGTAGCCGTGCGGAAGAAGCAAAACTAGGCCCGACATCCGTTGCCACTTTTGCTCGGCCGAAGACAAGAACTGATCGATGATGATCTGAGCGCCGTTAACGAAATCGCCAAACTGCGCTTCCCATATTGTCAGGAAAGTTGGATCCGTCGAAGAATTCCCATATTCAAAACCCATTACTGCAAATTCTGACAAGAACGAATCATAGATACAGAACTCAACTTCTTCCGGGTTGATCGAGCGAAGTGGCGTGTACTTTTCGCCTGACTTAATGTCGTACCAAGCCGCGTGACGATGAGTGAAGGTCCCGCGGATTGCGTCCTGACCTGAAATGCGAACGTTGGATCCGTCTTTCAAAAGAGACCCGTAGGCCAAGAGCTCAGCCATTCCCCAATCAACCGCACCTGCTCCGGCTACCATTGCTTTGCGTGACTCTAATAGCTTTGCAACTTTTGGATGGACCGTGAACCCGCTTGGAACCGTGGTCAAAAGCTCGCCAACTTCAAGAAGCGATTTCTTCGAAGTCTTGGTGTTGGTTTCTTGTTTAAAGTCTTCGGGCTTTGATCTTCGAAGTCCCTTCCACAAGCCCTCGAAAGCCATCGGCTTCATCGGTGGTGGATTTTTTTGCGCTGTCTCTAGGGTGACCTGCAGCTTTTCAATGCGAGTCTTATAGAGCTTTTCTGGCTCCTCGTCGGTGATGACACCTTCTTTAACAAGCTTCTGAGCGTATATGTCGTAGGCCGTCGGATGTTTTTTAATTTTATCGTACATCAGAGGCTGTGTGAACGCCGGTTCATCACCTTCGTTGTGACCAAAGCGGCGGTAGCAAACGATGTGAACCACAACGTCACGTTTGAATTCCTGGCGGAAGCGAACAGCCATCGACATCGCCTGGCAGCACGCCTCAACGTCATCGCCATTTACCAAAATCACAGGAGTTTGAATCATCTTCGCAATGTCGCTCGAATAAGGCGACGACCTAGCGAATTCTGGCGATGTGGTGAAACCGACTTGGTTGTCGATCACGATGTGAAGTGTTCCACCGACCGTGTACGCACCAAGTTGCGACATCTGAAGTGTTTCCGCGACAACACCCTGCCCCGCAAAAGCTGCGTCACCGTGAATTAAAACTGGGATAACTTTTTTTCGTTCCGAAGTATCACGGCGACGGCGCTGCTTCGCGCGAACCATGCCGACCACCACTGGGTTTACGGCTTCTAAGTGAGAGGGGTTAAAGGCCATCGAAGCGTGAACTGATTTTCCAGTTTTCGGAGAAACTTTATCAACCGAGTAACCGAGGTGATATTTTACGTCGCCATCGAAGAACGAATTGTTTTCGTCCCGGTGTCCTTCAAATTCTGAAAAAATCATTTCGGCTTGCTTGCCCATGAAATTCGCCAGCATGTTCAAACGCCCACGATGAGCCATCCCGACGACAACTTCTTCCATGCCGAGATCGCTTCCGACATCGACCAATGTTTCCATCATCGGTATCAATGAATCTGCACCCTCGATCGAGAAGCGTTTTTTGCCGACAAAGCGTGTGTGGATGAACTTTTCAAAGCTCTCAGTTTTAGCAAGTTGCTCGAACACTCGAAGCTTGTCCTCTTTTGACATCGTCCATGTCTTTCGACCTTGTTCGAACTCCCGTCGAAACCAGCTGCGCACAGTTGGCATCGCATCTGAAACATTCACCGTCAGCGTTCCGCAGTAAGAAGCGCGAAGATGCGCCAAGATCTGACGAAGTGTTGCTCCCGGCAGGCCGACAACTTCGCCGACGCTGTAAACAGAATCGAGATCGCTCTCTGAAATTCCAAACGCCAGCGGCGAAAGATCTGGGAACGATTTCAAACTGTCACTCAATGGATTTAGGTTTGCTTCGAAGTGACCGTAGTCGCGGTAGGCGTTGATGAAGCGATAAACTTCTAACTCTTTGTGCGAAAGCCCCGTCTGTGCGGAAAGCGAAGCGCTGCCGGACGCCACATCGCCGCTTAAGCCTTGGCCAAACTCAACACCTTCAAAAAATAAACGCCACTCTTCGCCAATTTGCGAAGGATCGCGTTTGAAGGTGTCGTAAAGTGATTCTAAAAATTCAAGATTTGGTCGTGCGGCATAGGAATGCTTTGCTTGATCCACGTTGTTTAAGTCTCCTGATGGTTACCCGTTATCTATAGCGCGATTGGCGCCCAAGGTCAGGTGAAAACCCCCTTTGTGCTAAGGTCGCGTCTTTGGTAATGGTGAATGGAAACTAATCTCGATCGAAACTCGGCGTCAGTCGAGCAGGAGCTCTAAATGTCCGCACTCCCTCTCCAGACTTGGCCCGCCGGAACCGAAGCCGTTGCCAAAGGAATCGCCACAAGCGAAGTCCCCGCTGGATGGGTTCACAACCTCGATCCGTTTTTGATTCAATTCACCGAGCAAATTGGCGTTCGCTGGTACGGGCTTGCTTATTTGTCCGGCTTTTTTGTCGGTTTTTGGCTGATTTCGCTAATTGCGCGCCGCGGCCTAGTCGCCGTCGATGGCTCGCGCTCTTTGCCCGAAGAGCGGATTGGCGATTTCGTTCTCGCTGTCGTGATCGGCACGATGCTGGGAGGTCGAGTCGGCTATGCCCTTTTCTATAGCCAAGACCTCGTCACTGATTTTTCGACGCGCTTCCCATTTTGGGGTGTTCTTCGGGTCTGGGAAGGCGGAATGGCAAGCCACGGCGGAATGCTGGGAATTATTTTTGCTGCCGTTTACTTTGCTCGAAAAAATGGCTTCGACTGGATGAACCTCGGAGACTTGACGACCTTGGGCGGTTCACTTGGAATTTTCTTCGGGCGAATCGCAAACTTTATGAATGGAGAACTTTATGGTCGCCCAGTCACAGTCGACGCCAGCGGCCATGCCTCGGTTCCATGGGCGATCAAATTCCCAAGCGAAGCCTATCTCTGGTTGAAGCATGACGCGGAAAAAGCGATTTCCGACTCGAGCCCCGATCTTCTTCCCCGCCTTTCGAGCACGGTCGAAGCACTCGGACTGACGGCAGCTCAGTGGACGGAAACTTGTTCGCGCGTCCGCACAAGCCTTGCCGCTCGTTCGGAAGTCCAAAGCGTCATTCAAAAAATTATTGCAGCCACAGAATCAGGAAATGAAGCCGTCTTGAAAGCGCTCGAACCGGTCTTGACCTCAAGACATCCTTACCAAATCTATGCGGCACTCTTAGAAGGTCTCTTGCTATTAATCATTGCTTGGTTCGCCTGGAAAAAACCGCGAAAACCCGGCGTCATCGGTGGAATTTGGCTAACAAGCTACGCCCTTGTGAGGATTTTCACAGAAGGTTTTAGGATGCCGGATGCCCACATCGGATTTCAATTATTGGGACTTACGCGCGGGCAATGGCTCTCGGTCGCGATGTTACTCGGATCCATTGGCGTTCTTGTTTATGCACTTAAGCGGGACAAACTGCCAATTGGCGGCTGGGGCAAGCGCGAGACTTAGGCATTATTCGTCATCGATCTCATAGAGCGTTTCGAAGACTATCCCGCGATTTTCGAGACGCGAACGCATCACTTGCTCTAATCGTGTGTCACTTAAGTCTGCTGGGGCAACTGCCTCAGAAAAGAAAAACTCACCATACTTTATCGCCGGACCTCGGGCTGTCGCATTTTTTTTCAAACGACACGTGACCATCAGGTACTCGCCAATCTCAAGTTCGTTCTGAATTTCTCTCAACGCTGGATTCGGTCGAAAAATCTCTTCCAGTGGCGGCGAAAACACTTCGATGTCACTGTAAGAAACCCGGGACAGTTTTAAAAATCGTCGATCAACAATCTCACGTTCCGTAAACTCGAGAACAAAGCCCTCACGATAACTTCGATACAAAATGTATCCCAAAAGCCAAACCCCCATCGCGACGATGAAAAGAGTTGGGCCAAGAATGACAAGCCTTCCTTGATCGAGTTCGCCTTTTTGATAAAATGAAACTGCTGGAAACAGGAACATCACGAAAACAAAAATGGCTGATAAGAAACCACCCCAATATCGTTTTCGCGTCTTTGAATGAAAGCGAAATCCGGCGCGCTCCATTAGCGACGGGTCAGTCTTCTCAAACCTTGGATGGCGACCTTGACAGCTTCGTCATCAACGTTTGGCGCAAAACAAATTCCAAAAAAGAAGGCAAACAGCGCCTTGATGCCCGCAGCCGGAAGCTCCGGAAACAACTTTTGCAACTTCCGAATGTACGCGGACTCGAGATTTCGAATGCTTTGCCCAATATCGGTCGGACGATCGCGATGAAGCAAATAGAAGTTGCACAAGTGCGGCGCTTGGCTTGCGACTTCCCGCGAAAGCTTCACAGTCTCGGCCCACTTGCCTTCGCGCCAGAGAGCAACCCGATCGGGTCCCGTCGCAATAATTTCTTCACCGATAACAACAATGGCCTCATTCAAGATGGCTGTTTTGGACCGACCAAAATGATAGTAAATCAAACTTCGTGTAATACCGGATTTGCGTGAAAGCTCCGACATCGTCCACTTGAGATTGCCTTTACGAAAGTCCAGCTCGAGAGCGGCATTTAGAACCTTCCAAAAGGTAGAGTCACGGTCCTTCATGCGTTCTCGCTTGCGTCGCGACGACCCACGACTCTCAGCCACCGCTACTTCAGACGCCATATTCCACCTCTCCCACCTGTTCCACCTCTCATCAGTCCATCAGGCTCGAATTTCTCTCTCACTGTATACAAGAAACCCATTAAATGTTGAACTAAGGACATGAAACAACGCTTCATAACTCAGTTTTTTGTCATTCTTCTCACTTTAACTGCGTCAGGTCCTAGTTTGGGTATTGCCGCCGAAAAGGCGTCAACGCCCTCACCAAAGAAAAAACAAAGTCGTGAGGCCTACCGCGAAGAGCTCGGTCGCCTCATCGAGATCAATCACGTCAGCTGCACGAATGATGACGACTGCGAGGCGATTGGCGTTGGGTCGATGGCCTGTGGTGGCCCAAGCGAATTCTTACCGGCCTCCAAGGCCACACTTGCGAAGATTCAAACTGCAATCACCGACCTCACAAAAGTCATTGAAGAGATGGATCAAGCCAGAAACCAAGAAAAGAGCATGATGGGAATATGCCTCGCTCTCGCAAAGCCCGAGGTCAAATGTCAGGCTGGGAAATGCTCAGCTGCGAAGTGATTATTCACGATCAAAAGCGCTTAAGCAGCGGGCCTCGCTTTAGGTCGTATTGAAATGCTTCCATGATCTGCTTAATCTCCGGCGCTTTATCGAGTGGATCGTTCCATTTTTTAGATTCAAAACTTTGCACCGGAACCACATCCAACGTCGTTCCAAGCATGACGGCCCCTTTCGCTTTTCGGACGTCGTCCTTCGTAAAGGATTTTTGAAGAACCTTAATCCCCTGTGCCTTTGCTAGCTCTGCCGCGCGCACCATTGTGACACCTTTAAGGATTCGATCAAACTTCGGAA
Source organism: Bdellovibrionales bacterium (assembly GCA_034366485.1). GTDB lineage: Bacteria > Bdellovibrionota > Bdellovibrionia > Bdellovibrionales > JAMPXM01. Next base: position 4,336 of record JAXMMN010000233.1, on the reverse strand, counting down.
CCACCAAGGAACCCTTTGCATCAATGATCGCAAAGTTTTCCGTCGAGCTTTCCGCGATCTTCCCCTTTTCATCGCGACTCACCGTGAAATCAAGGGCGCGATCGATCGATTCTTTTTTCATCAAAACATTTGGTAGGTAGTTGCAGGTCTTTGTTCTCGCAAAAAATCCTTCTTTCACTTGGACTTTCGAGATTCCAACTTTCACTCCGGATTTGTACTTTTCTTGAGACAGCGGCGCTAGTTCGGTGATCGCGCAGTAGATTTGTGGACCCGTCACTTCATAGGGGTTTGTCGTGAAACCGCCAGGCCCCCGCGAAAGAAAAAGCCGCACAAGTCCTGTCTCCAGTTTGCTGGCGCGAATAGTTTCAAAAATCACCTGCTCCAAGTGTGCGCGCGAAAACGGAAGAGAAAGGCCAATGGTGTCCCGCGAAACATCAAACCGGTCCAAGTGTCGATCTAACGCGTACACGCCTTCTCGAACAAATTTAATCGCTTCAAAAACGGCATCACCTCGATGAACCATATGATCGTCGATCGGAACAACCATGTGATGTGGTTCCAATGAAATTCCACCTAAGAAAGACGAGTAAAAGGCGCGATAGTTTTTTCTTGCGCCTACAGCTTGTCGACGGAGGACATCGATAAAGCTTTGGTCGTTCAAAATGCCAATCGATTCGAACTTTCGGCTCATGCGCTCTCTCCTGTCTGTTTCTCTTCTTGTCTGTTTCTCTTGTCTGCAGGCAACTAAAGGACTTAAACTTTGCCAATGATTTTGGAATTCTGGCAAGCCGTGATCTTGGCGATTATTGAAGGGTTAACGGAATATCTTCCCGTAAGCTCTACAGGTCACATCATTATCGGATCAGCTACGATGGGAATCGAAAACGATCAGTTCGTTAAAGACTACACGGTCGTCGTTCAGTTTGGCGCGATTCTCTCGGTGCTCATCGTCTACAAAGACCGTTTTCAAGAAGCCATCAAAACGGCCGGACGAAAAACGCTTCTCACCTATTTCTGCGCGTTTTTACCTGCAGCATTTTTTGGACTTCTACTAAGTAAAAAAATCGATGCTTGGCTTGGCGACGTCTCCGTCGTTGGCTGGTCGCTCCTGATCGGCGGCTTTGTCCTTTTGGGACTCGACCGCTTCGGAACCTTGATGCAGAAGAAGTTTCTCCGCGAGGAGGACGCTCTTAAAATTCCTTTGCCCCATGCTGTTACTATCGGACTCGCACAATGCTTGGCGTTGATTCCTGGAGTTTCGCGATCAGGGGCGAGTATTGCTGGTGCGCTTGCCATGGGCTATTCGAGAAAGTCGGCGGCCGAATTTTCCTTTTTCCTCGCAGTTCCGACGCTCGCCGCTGCCTCCGGCTACAAACTTCTCAAAATGGGCGACATGTTGACGCTGGAAACTCTCCCTGTGGTGATTGTCGGCAACGTCGTCTCCTTCATTGTCGGTATCGTCGCGATCAAATCGTTTATTGGATTTTTACAAAAATATGGATTCTTTTGGTTTGGAATTTATCGTGTTACGCTAGGGGCAGCGATTTTGATTTGGCTCGCCACCGGCCATACGCTTCAGATGGTGGACTAAAGCAGTTCGACTTTAATAAAAAGGTGGCCATATAGAAACTGTCACGAGCCCCCCCTACACCACGATTGTTTTTTTTGACGGCTTTTGCGGTGTGTGCAATGCGACGATCGATTTTCTAATGCCGAGAGACCGAGACCGCGTCCTTCGCTTTGCGCCACTTCAAGGCGAAACCGCCAAGCGCTACTTGAATGAGGCCGAATGCAGTGATCTGGAAACCGTCGTCGTTGTTCGCATTGATGGTCCAACGCCCATCAAATTAAAAATGAGCACGGCCATCCTCTACACGCTTTCGCTCTTGCCCCAACCTTGGCGCCTACTTTCAAAACTTGGGATGTTAGTGCCCAGCCCCTTACGCGATCTCTGCTACCAGTGGGTCGCTAAAAACCGCTTTAAGATAATGGGAAAAAAAGAATCCTGTCGCCTACCGACCAAGGAAGAAGCAGCTCAGTTTCTTCCTTGAGTGCCGCTATTTTTCGCGCTTTGACTTAACCTGGTCCGGCATTATGACATTACTTTTGATTTTGCCTGCGATGACATCAAGCACCTGTGCTTTAGATTTTACGTGCTCCGCAGCCTGAAAAACAAAAACAGGAACTTTGTCAGACACCATCGGCTCACCAGACTTATCAAGGTGAACATTGAGAAGTAAGATCTTCTCGTCTTCGTCTTTCGCAGGATTCACTGGCTTGTATCTCGTCACGATCGGAGACTCTGACATATCTTCTTCATGATAAGCGCGCATAGACGCTTCGTCATATGCGGGACTTTCAAATACTTTGATCAAGTCCCCCTTCTTGAGCTTCGCAGATCGAAGGACTTCTTTAACTTTGTAAACGTCCACCATTTCCGTGTACGTGGACTCGTGAAGCTTCTGGTGGTGAGTTTCCTTTGGAAACACCACTTTCCTCAAAACCACAGACGCCGGCTTACCACCTTCGACAATTACAATCTCTTTCGACCACTGAACCTGATCTTCAAGCGTCGACTGAGAGTCCTCATAAAACACTTCAGACACGTGCGCCTCCTCAATAGAAAACAAAGCGACCGCTAAAACCGCACCGAAAAAACAACCCGCGAAACAGAAAGGCCGCACGACCTTTGAGGTCCAGCGGCCAGTCTTAAGCGTGGATACTAAAATCTCAATCATTTCCGAATAGCTTCAACCGTACCGATCACCGATGATCGATCCGACACGACGACGTCCAAAGACTTCACTCCTTGAACTGTTTTAAACATTCCTGTCACCGACAACAACCGTCCACCAGGAACCGTCGAACCACCAGAGGCCGAATTCTCACGCATGAAGACCTCTCCGTTTTGCGAGTTGTAATCAACATCAAGTGACCATTCCAATGTCCCTGGAGGCGCATCAAGCCGTTTGTACTGCGCAAGCAGGACTGGCTGGGCCATGCCTGGTCGTTCAAAAACAACCATCGCAATTTCGATGTTATAGTCGTTCCCATCTCGCGATTTGAGAACACCAAAATAACGCCCTTCAACCTGACGATACACTTTCAAAACTCGGTCGCGAAGTTCGGCTCGCTCGCCCGCAACTGGTGCTGAGGCATCTGTCGACGTACGAACAGCCTTGAAAACTCCCCACACTCCACCTTGGCGCGAGATCTCAAGCGAAGCATCGCCGCGAGAAATTACACCGCGAATTGCAAGTGGCTTGGTTTCCCCGCCGACCAGTGATTTTGTCGCCGCCATTACGAGGCGCCCTGTTCGATCAAAGTCTCCTTCAAGTTGCATCCCGTCTGTTTCAGCAACAAAGTCACGAGGCTGAAAACGTCCGCGAAGCGTAGGACGAAGTTTCGCACTGAAGTCTGGATTCACGCCGTCTTGCACGTAGAACACATACAAGGTCAGCTCTCCGGGAAACGCCTGAAGCCCTGAAGCAGGGTTCGTGACAGTTCCTTCCCATTTTCCTTGAACACTTAAGTATTGATCTTCGAGCGCTTTCGCATCGCGCGCCTGTATGGACTTAGCGTCTCCTCCGGTGTCGGAGCCATCCGCGCAGCCAGCAAAGCCAAGTGCTACGAAAACCAAAGTAACCAAAGACTTCGAAAGTTTAGAAATTTCCCTCATCGGGTTTCTCCTTTTACGAGTTCATCACGGATGGCAGCCCACTGATTAAGTGCAATCATATAATTTCCAACAGAGCGAGCGCGGTTCAACTGCGCATCAAAGAGTTCGTTGAACGCACGGATAAGTTCCACAAGCGGCGTTCGCCCTTGACGGTAGCTCGCTTCGAATTCGCGAACGACCCGTTCGCGTTTTGCGACGATCTCAATGGACGAAAGCGCACTGTCGCGAAAGGCTTGTGCCGTCCGCTCGGCATCTTGAAGTCCATCGCGCAGTCGATCCATTGACAGTTTGAAATCGATCTCAGCAATCTTATATTTCGCGCTCGCCTCGGCTCTGGTGCCACGAAACAAAGATGAATCCAAAGGGACCTCTAGTTCGAGGCCGATCACGTAGGTGGGGTTCGTGGCCGACGTCATTTTAGAAAATGCCATCTCACTGCCCTGATCAACACCCGTCGTACGAGCACTGGCGATCAGATCGAGCTTTGGCTTTGCCGATTGCATCGCCACAGTCTGAGCTCGCTCTGCATTTTCCTTCGTCAATCGGGCGATGATCAAAGGGCGAAGTGATTCCACGTCCACTGACTTAAGCTTTGGAATATCTGGGATATCTTTTTTATCTGTCGCGGATGCCTTGAACGTGATTGGTTCTTTCGGA
>JAXMMN010000232.1:0-5396 GCA_034366485.1 Bdellovibrionales bacterium | reverse complement strand
AAGTCCCGTGATCACTTCAGGGATATGATAGAAAACTCCACCATACATCAGTCCCGCGAGACTTAATATCGCCCAGAAGGCTCCGTGTTCTAGGTAGCGATATTGGCCGAGCGTTCCCTTTTCGACGAGTACAATTGTGATGCTTCGAACAAACATTGCACCGATCCCAAGACCAATCGCAATTAAGAACAGCGACTGAGTAAGCGCGAAGGCTCCGACAACACCGTCGAAACTGAATGAAGCATCTAACACTTCAAGATAAAGGAACATACCGAGACTTGCACGATGCGGATCAATTCCCTCTCCGTCTGGTGCGACACTCAACAAAGCGCCCAATGCGTCGACCATAAGAAAGGTAATAACTCCCGCAACGCCTGAGATCAGAAAGGCCATTTGCTTATCGCCTTTCACAAAAAGAGCCATCGTCAAAACGACGATCAATGCGATGATCACCTGAACGGACTTGATTCGACCGATCTTCGCCAATGGACGCTCGATCACTTGAAGCCAGTGCTCGTCTTTTTCGTGATCTAAAAAATACTCGATACCGACCATGAACAAAAAGGTTCCGCCAAAGGCGGCGACCGATTCATGTATCGAGAGCATCATCTGCGCATACTCTTTTGGTTCACGAATGGCCAACATCAAAGCATCGATGGGGCCGATCTTCGCAAGGACCGCTACAATCACAAGTGGCAACACCAAGCGCATGCCGAATACGGCCAGCAAAATTCCCCACGTCAAAAATCGCTTTCGCCAAACCTCTGTCATGTTTTTCAAGACCGAGGCGTTCACAACCGCGTTGTCAAAAGAAAGTGAGACCTCAAGAACTGACAAGACGGCGCAGAGAAAAAGCGTTGAGAGCGCAGCTGTCATTCCGCCATCGCGAAACCCCAACCAAAATGCGAGTCCAAACCCGACGATCGTAACGAAAATGGAACCGCCAAAATGCTTTAAAATCATTTTTCACCCTCAGAGTGAACCTTGGTCGCGATGCTTTCAAACGTCAAGCAATGGAACCTAAAGTGATTACTCTGATCTAAAAAACGCCACAAGTATCGGAAAATACAATGATTTGACGAAGTTTAGGCACTCTCAAAAAATGGGACTTTCAAATCCATTTTGTGCAGAGGCCCTTTGCTCTGCATGATTGCGAAATGAAAAAAATCGAGCAGCTTGAAAACGAACTCCTGACACCTGCGGCTTGCGAGTTTATCGACAAGCTTCATCGCAAATTTCACTCAAAAGCCAAAGCCCTTTTGGCCACACGCCAGGAAGCCCAACGAAGCCTTCTTTCAGACGCAAATTTGAATGCACCTTGGCCGCAGGCAAACGAGTCGTGGAAAGTTGCTGACATACCGGCTGCATTAAAAAACCGAACCGTGGAAATTACAGGCCCCGCGGAAGCGAAGATGATTATCAACGCGCTTAACTGTGGCGCAAACGTCTTCATGGCGGATTTCGAGGACTCACTTTCACCGACTTGGGACGCGATCTTAAGCGGGCACAAGTCCATCTCTGAGGCTTACAAACGCACACTTCGCTTTCAGTCTGCCGATGGCACCAAAACCTACGAGCTAAAGAAAAATGAATCCGAGCTTGCAACCCTCATCCTCAGACCTCGCGGTTGGCATCTTCCAGAACCGCGTTACCTTGTCGACGGCCAGGCCGGGTCTGGTGCACTGTTTGATTTTGGTCTTTCACTATTTTTGAATGGAAAGATCGGAATTGAAACTGGCCGCGGGCCCTTCTACTACTTGCCAAAATTAGAAGGCCCTCTTGAAGCACGCCTCTGGGCGGAAGTCTTTCAATTCGCTGAAGATGAACTGGGCCTTCCTCGCTGTTCGATTCGCGCGACCGTTTTAATAGAAACACTTCCTGGCGCGTTAGCGATGGAGGAAATCCTATTTGAGCTTCGCTCTTACATCGTGGGTTTCAATGCCGGTCGCTGGGACTATCTGTTTTCGATCATCAAAACAGTGATTGGTTCGAAACACGAAGTCGTATTTCCAGACCGAAAAGTTTTGACCATGGATGTATCGTTCATGCGTCGCTACGCAGAGCGCCTTGTTGACACCTGTGTTCGCCACGGCGCTCAACCGATCGGCGGCATGTCAGCTCTGATCCCAAATAGAAAAGACGTTGAGCAAAATGCTCGCGCGCTTGAAATGGTTCGCAAAGACAAAGAACGCGAAGCACGACAAGGGTTCGTTGGCACTTGGGTTGCGCATCCAGATCTGGTGTCCGTCGCGCGCGAAGCATTTGAGGCAGTCCGCAAGGAAGTAGCACCCGAGTGGAAAAAAACTCCGGCACCAACGGTGGGCTCACTTCTTCCCATTTCCAGCGAAGCACCGTTCATTGAAAACGGAGCACTCCTACGCCCAACATTTCAAGGTGTTCGAATAAATATCGACGTGACTTTGAGATACCTCGGGCACTGGTTGGGTGGTCTTGGCGCCGTCGCCATCCATGGTTTGATGGAGGATGCGGCAACTGCCGAAATTTCTCGGTCTCAACTTTGGCAGTGGCGCAAACATGCGGCCACACTAGATACCGGTGCAACAGTCACAGCGGAATGGCTGACTCAGGAGATCAAAGCGATCTCGAGCAACCTTTTGGCTGCAATAAAAAAAGATCCCAATTCTCTCTCTATCGCCGAAAGCGATCTTAAGCGTGCAGAAAGTCTTTTGCTTGATCTTGTCATGCAGGAAACTTTCACGACGTTTTTGACCCTTCCCGCCATGGACAGACTTCAAAATCAATCGAAGGAGTATAGCAAAATGCATCAGGAATTATTTGATAAGAAGTTTGATTTCGTGCGCACCGCAGGTGACCTCGAAAAATCATGGACCACTGAAGCGCGCTGGAAAGGTGTTAAACGCCCCTACTCGGCAGCTGAGGTTTTAAAGCTCCAATCGCGAGTCAATGTTCAACACACATGGGCCGCCCGCGGTGCCGCTCGACTTTGGCACGATCTCAACACGCGTGACTACGTGCACACGATGGGCGCGATGACCGGCGGACAAGCCGTTCAGTATGCAAAAGCAGGACTTCAAGCTTTGTATCTCTCGGGTTGGCAGGTCGCTGGAGATGCGAATCTCAGTGGTCAAACTTATCCTGATCAAAGTCTTTATCCATCTAACTCGGTACCAGCCGTCGTTCGCCGTATCAACAACGCGCTAACACGCATGGACCAAGTAGAACGGTCTGAAGGAAAAATCGATCGCGATCTGTTTGTTCCAATCGTTGCGGACGCGGAAGCTGGTTTTGGCGGACCACTTCACGCATTTGAACTGATGAAGCAAATGATCGAAGCAGGCGCTGCGGGTGTTCACTTTGAAGACCAATTGGCGAGTGAAAAGAAGTGCGGACATCTGGGCGGCAAAGTTCTGGTTCCGACGTCGACTTTTGTACGTACACTGACAGCTGCACGTTTGGCTGCAGACGTTCTAGATGTACCAACAATGATCATCGCACGAACCGACAGCCTTGGAGCGACGCTGATCACGAGTGACATCGATCCAGCGGATCGACCCTTCTTGACTGGCGAACGTACTTCTGAGGGCTACTACCGAGTGAAGCCAGGAATGGCTTCGGCGATCGCGCGAGGCCTCGCCTATGCGCCTTACGCAGATCTCATCTGGGTAGAAACTTCGACGCCCGACCTGAAAGAAGCGAAAGAGTTTGCCGACGCAATTCACAAAGCACACCCAGGAAAAATGTTGGCGTACAACTGCTCTCCTTCTTTTAATTGGAAAAAGAACCTTGATGATAAAACAATCGCGAAGTTCCAAAAGGAACTTGCAGCAATGGGATACAAGTTCCAATTCATCACTCTCGCTGGTTGGCACTTACTCAACCATCACTCTTTCCAGTTGGCGGAAGCTTACAAAGAACGAGGAATGTCGGCGTATGTTGAACTTCAAGAGCAGGAATTTGCTGCAGAGGCGCGCGGAGGCGGTCTTGGCTACACAGCCACTCGTCATCAACGCGAAGTCGGTACCGGATACTTTGATCAGGTATTGATGACAGCAACACAAGGTGCCTCGGCAACAAGTGCCTTGGCGCATTCGACCGAAGCAGAACAGTTCGGTCACGACGAAGCTCACATCTAGATTTCACGATTACAGTGGTCCATGTCCTGCGCTGATTTCTTGGCGCAGGGCTTTTTCGAACTCGCTCCGAAACTCTTTTTGATAGCTGGATTGCGTTCGAGATCTACGGACCTTTTTGTCGGCAAAAGCGTCCATTTCGTCCACCTCTCTTCGATCTAGGTGGGTTGAGTTTCTTGTTTTTCCCTTCAATGCTAATGACACAGTCCCTGAGGCCACTAACTTTTCAATGACAAGCTCGGGACTTGGGCTTTCGCCTATATCTTTTGCCATTTGTAGTACCCGCACCGCTGCGCCGGTGACAAAGGCCGTCGCCTGAGACGTACCGGTCATTGTTCCAAACTTTCCTCCCGGCAATGTCGATCGAATATCCTTTCCCGGTGCTGCGACGGCGACCGACCGACTACCGTAGTTGCTTGAAGGCAAAACGAGTGGAATCTCTTCTGATTGGCGATCTGATTGGTCATTTGCGCGACCTTCTGTCGCGGTCACCGACAAGATATTCGGCAGACGATAGTTTGCTGGGTAGAAGGGATGCTTTTCAGAGTTATTGGATTCATTCCCGGCCGCTGCGACAACTAAAATACCCTGCCGATTAGCCTCCTCAAAAACAGCCTTTTCGAGCTCGTTCGGAAGGTTTCCGCCGCCCGAGTAGTTAATGATGTCGACACGCATCTTAATCGCATAGCGAACGGCTTCAATCGAGTTCTTAAGCGCCGATTCTCCGTCAATCCCGTTTCTGTAATAAACGAGACTCATGTATCTCACAGGACTTTCTGCGGACACCTCATCGATGATGCCAGCAATGTGAGTTCCGTGCCCATGTTCATCTTCTGTCGCATCTTTGGACCGAGTAAAGTCAAAGCCATGCACATCATCGACATAACCATTGCCATCGTCATCGATTCCGTTGGCTTCTCGTCGTCGGCCTTGGGGATCAAGTCCAGTCTCACCAGGATTAGTCCAAATTCGCTTTTTAAGTACTGGGTGATCGATGTCGATTCCTGTGTCTATGACGGCAATTAAAGTCGGTGCGGTCGACGGCTTTCGCTTTTTCGGTTCACTGGGTGGCTGAGTAAGAACCGGTGGTGCGTGCGATTCGGGCTCGTGGACTTCAGCAGGAAGGTGCATCATCCCAAGGCTCGCCGCCGTTCCGAGTATGACCACGAGGGTCACTGCTGCTTTTGAAACTGAACTTTTCATTTTCCTCCTTTTGAAAAACTTCATTCAGGATTTTATCCAATCTAAAATTCGGCGCGCAGTTTCCCGGTCACCGATGAGATC
>JAXMMN010000231.1:0-7079 GCA_034366485.1 Bdellovibrionales bacterium | reverse complement strand
CGCTCGTGGAGAAAATGCGGCGGCCGTCGCTACTGGCGATTCATAGCGATCGAAAAGCGTGTCGACATCTGCCAACATATTCCAGATCGAAGCGCCTGGGCGGTAAAGATCGAGTCCATTTAGTCGTGACATTATTTGCTCCTTTGTTGCTCCGTTCATGAAATAAATCTGTTCTCGATTTCTGCGCGGTCAATGCGAGGAGTGCTGTATTTATTTTTTCAGTGTCTAGCTTGACGGCGAAATTTCCGAACTCATCCAAGCTGGATGCCCGTTTTGAGGAGCAAGTTTCAATTTTTTGAACAGCTTTACGACAAGCCGATTCAACAAGAGTGGACCAAAGTTAATAAGATTTTCTTATGGGAAATGTGACGATTCACAAACACTTGTAATTTCAAGTACTTGTATATCTTGTCGGCACTTGAAGCGAACTCGACAGCTAAGATCGAAACTAAGGGCTCCGCGAATGGCCCTCCGCTTGCTCATATTAAAAGACGCAGTCGGCTGAGGCGAAGGAATGCCCTGTCGGTTGCGTCAACATCCCGCGCCAACAGATCCATATCAGTACTCTTCAATAAATTGTCCATTAGCTCGGTTTTACGGGCTTCCCGGTTTTTCTTTATTTTTCATCAAGGAACGCTCGATCTTTTGCCCCAGTTCATGATAGATTTACGGGCAACAAGTTAAGCCGGTCTTCGAGTCAGCGGGCATCCTGCCCAGTCCTCCGAAGTGGCACCTAAGCCTTTAGGAGGTTTTATGGGTAAGAAGCTATATGTAGGTAATCTTCCGTATTCTGCAACAGAGCAGGCGCTCACTGATTCGTTCTCTGAATGTGGAACAGTCACTAGCGTTAAAATCATCACTGACCGTGAGACAGGTCGAAGCAAAGGCTTCGGTTTTGTTGAAATGGGCACTGATGAAGAAGCGGCATCTGCAATCACTAAATTCAACGGCGCTATGTACGAAGGCCGTGCGATGACTGTTAGCGAAGCAAAACCAATGGCTCCACGTGAAGGTGGCGGCGGCGGTCGTGGCTTCGGTGGCGGCGGCGGACGTGGCGGCGGCTTCGGCGGCGGTGGCGGCGGACGTGGCGGCGGCGGTGGCGGCGGCAACCGTTGGTAACAACGGACTGCTAGTCAGTTACTGACGGCACTCGATCTACAAATGAAAAAGGCGAAGCAGATGCTTCGCCTTTTTTTATTTCAGATTCAGAAACGTTACTTCAGTGCAAGACGCGGCTTTGAGCCGGCACCGTTGGTACGGCTGATCGACCATCGGTCGTATAGGAAAAAGGCGACGGACCGCGATCAGCGGAATCACTCTCTTCGTCTTCTTCTTCCTCGTCTTCCGATCCATCATCCTCACGAACTTCAACTGCTTCGATCTCAAAGATCAGATCCTGACCCGCCAGCGGATGATTGGCATCAAGAGTCACTAGCTCCCCTGTGACGCCAACAACTCGATGCGACTGTGGAGCTTTGTTGTCGGCTCCAACCATGATCACATCGCCAAGCCGAATTTGCTCTGGCAACTCGTCGCGCGACAATTCGACGATCTTGTTGGGATCATAAAATCCGTAAGCCTCTTCGGCTCCGACAAAAATCTTGCGACATTCGCCTACTTTTAAATCCTGCATTCCTCGAGAAAAACCACGGAGCTGACCGCTAGGGCTATCTTGCGTCGACACATTCTGATTGAACGAAGAGCTGATGACACGACCGAGGCGGTCCTTCAAAACACAGTGAAACGATACGATCTGACCATTCATGGCGTCTCCCTTGTTGGCTGCTACGTTAACTAAACAAACTGAGACACTGACTAAAATTTCCGGACAAGACTGTAACTTTCAAACCTAACTAGAACGCTTTTAAAACCTCATATAGATAACTTGAAAACGAACCTGGACCACTTAAAGACATTGGACCACTACTTGACTCGACGGGCAGCGATTGCCGCCTTATTTAGTATCTTATCGGCATATTGCCTGATAATCTAAGTAAAGGTTAAGCAAATATTGCTACCAATAATTGCTCCTTTTGAGATTGTTTTTGCAGGGTTAAGTTATTTAGGTTTTCACGAAGTTTCCTATCGATTTGTTACGATCCGGGTTCTACGCGAAGTTAAGTGTTCCAAACCTCCGACGACGGTAATCAAGAGTGGCTCCCATGCCTTATAGGAGGTTTTTTATGGGTAAGAAGTTGTACGTTGGCAATCTGCCATATTCCGCTACAGAACAAGTTCTCACAGAATCATTCGCAGAATGCGGAACTGTTGAGAGCGTTCGCATCATCACTGATCGCGATTCAGGCCAAAGCAAAGGTTTTGGATTCATCGAAATGGGCACTGACGCGCAGGCAGCTGACGCGATTCAGAAGTTCAACGGTGCTATGTTCGACGGTCGCGCAATGACTGTGAACGAAGCTCGTCCGATGGCTCCCCGCGAAGGCGGCGGCGGCGGCGGCGGACGTGGTGGTTTCGGCGGCGGCGGTGGAAACCGTGGCGGCGGAAGTCGCTGGTAGTTTCGATCGATTCCCATCTGGAAGTTTTCGAAGCGATTTGAAAATGACCAGGTGAAGTCGAAGAAACAAAAAAGGCTGGGCTCTGCCCGGCCTTTTTTTTCGTCTGCGTTTTCCGCATTGCGGAAATAAAAATACCGGCCGTAAAATCAGGGCATGCGCAGTTTATTCTTCTTCATCTCCGCCTTTCTAGTTCTTCTCGTTGCTTTGTTTGGTCATTTTTTCGATCCAGCATTTTTTTGGATGTACGTTTTGCTTCTGCCGTTGGTCGGCATGGGAATGCACAACGCTCTTCAGAAAAAAAGAGCCATTCTACGCAACTACCCAATTCTTGGAATGCTTCGTTACTTTTTCGAAGAAATCCGCCCGGAGATTCAACAGTACTTTGTTGAAAACGATACCGACGGAGCGCCCTTTTCTCGAGAATTGCGTTCCGTCGTCTATCAGCGCGCAAAAAAACAGTTGGACACAGTTCCGTTCGGTACTCAGCGCGATCTCTACGCTAACGGGGCCGAGTGGGCGCAACATTCTCTTCGTCCGCACCACATAGATCCAGCAAGCCTCCGAGTTAAAATAGGAAACCACCAATGTCGCCAGCCGTATTCCGCTAGCGTCTTCAACATTTCAGCGATGAGCTACGGCTCACTCAGCGCGCAAGCCATTCAATCACTTAACGGTGGCGCTAAGATTGGTGGGTTTTACCATAATACTGGTGAAGGTGGTGTTTCGCCTTACCACATGGCCGAAGGCGGAGACATCTGCTGGCAAGTGGGAACCGGGTACTTCGGTTGCAGAAATGATGACGGAAGCTTTTCGCCTGAAAAGTTCAAAGAACGCTCTGGTCGTGAACAAATCAAAATGATTGAAATAAAACTTTCGCAAGGAGCAAAACCGTCTCACGGCGGAATCTTGCCTGCCGCAAAGGTGACTCAAGAGATCGCAGCGATCCGTGGAGTCAGCATGGGGAAAGATGTTATTTCACCGCCGTCACACTCGAAGTTTTCGGACGCAGAAGGTCTGATTCGGTTTGTCGGTGAACTTCGCGAACTGAGCGGAGGAAAACCCATTGGATTCAAGATTTGTATTGGCAACCCCGCAGAATTCGCGTCTATCTGCCGCGCCATCAAGAAATTGGAAATCTATCCTGACTTTATCACGGTCGACGGAGCTGAGGGCGGAACCGGTGCTGCGCCCCCTGAGTTTACAAATTCACTCGGAATGCCGTGGATTGAAGGACTCACTATTGTTCGTGATCTCCTCGATCTTTACCAAATCAAGCAGCACATTCGAATTATTACCTCCGGCAAAGTGATCACCGGATTTCACTTAATGAAAGCACTCGCCCTAGGTGCCGACACGGTTAATTCCGCCAGAGGTATGATGCTGGCGCTCGGCTGCATTCAGGCGAGACGATGCAACACAAACCACTGTCCGGCAGGGGTCGCGACAAATAATCCGGGCCTCACCGTCGGCCTCGTGGTGTCGGACAAAAAGCAACGAGTTGCAAATTTTCATGCGAACACGGTGAGAGCTTTTGCAGAGCTGATGGGCGCATGCGGCGTCACTTCAACGTCTGAACTCCGACGGTCTCACATTCACAAACGTATGGAATCAGGCACCGTCTTATCCTATGAAGAACTATACCCTAGCGTATCCCCAGGAAAGACCACCGCCAGCAGATCAGAAGTCTATATGCATGCAGCGAGCCCATTTTAGAATGCGAGTGGCATGAGAAACTACAATCATCTTTACTATTTCTATGTTGTGGCGAAGCTTGGTGGTGTCACCGTCGCGGCGAAACAACTGAACACGTCGCAGAGCAGCCTCAGTACACAGTTGAAAACTCTCGAGTCCCAAATAGGTGCAGCGCTTTTTAAAAAAGAAGGTCGAAATCTCACGCTCACCTCCAACGGACAAGCCATCTATGCTATATGCAGAAAAATGTTTGAAGTGGCCTCCGAGCTAGATAGTTTTTTGGCCAAGCGAGAACACCGGGGCCAAACCTCGTTCGCGATCGGCGTTTCGCCAGATATCGAACGACCGTTTGTGACCGACGTCGTAAGCCGCACAATACAAGGACTGAAGGACTCTCACCGCCCGGTCATCACTCAAGTTTCTTTTCCGTTTGAAAAGCTAGTTGCACGAGTCGAAATGGGTGATCTTGATGCCATTATCACGTCTCAGCCCACTCATTCGCCGTCGGTGAAAACACTTTGTGAATTGAAACTTGCCGTCAAAGCTGTCGCCAGTCCGAAACTTGGAAAGACCTTCAAAACTATTTTTAACGATGACCGCGTTGGACTTGTAATTGCGTCTCAGGATCTTCGTTTGCGCTGGGAAACAGACGAGTTTCTTTTAAAAAGAAAAATTAAAAAACCGATCGCTTTTGAAAGCAACGTTCTCGGGGCGCTTCTTCGTGCCTCGGTTGATGCGCTCGGGGTTGCGTTTTTGCCAGAAGTTTATTTGCAACGTGAAATAGATCGAGGGGCGGTGATGGTTTCACGCGAGCCCCTCTGGACGCATAGATTATTTTTGAGCGCAAGAGCACTCTCTGCTTCTGAGCCGCGACATCACCTCTTGTCGGCGCTTACGCGCCGACTGGAAGAGGCCGTCGATTAGACTATTTTTTTTAACTATGCTGAATCTTCAGCAAAACTGAATCTTTCCATGTGACGAGGATGGCGACGCCTTGCAAGTGCCCTCATATGGGCTCGACGAAGAATCTTTTCCGCCGTGCGCACAGCATCGCGAACTGCGGTATGTAGACTGCCCGCCTCTCGCTGAACATGAATCGGCGCGCGATGCGCCTCTTTGAGCGTAATCCCGACAAAGAACTGTTTCTCTGCTGTTCCTCGATCGTGATTCAAAGTCACCTCCACTATTGTGTCGTGACGATTGATGTATTTCCCGAGTGCCGCTTGGACCTGTTCCTCCACAAACAGAGTCAAATGTTCGCGCGACTCGAAATCCCGGTAGGTAGTGACTGTTTTGGACATTTCTCAACCTCCTTGGTTACAAACAAGTATCGTCGATGTCGCGGATCACGAAAAATAGATAAATTAGATACGACCTATACGAAAATTGAATCTATTGAAAACCAGCGCTAAGTCGGGCTTAAATTGCATTTGGCCAACTTTACGCAGCGATGTATAAGTAAGTTCAATGTCTGACAAAAGGAGCACAACATAGCGCGACCGCTAAAGGTGGGAATTTCTCCACGATTTCAATACCATTTCCCGACAGATTTCGGGGATCAAAACAAAGTCGTCCAGTATTTGGAACAATCCATTTCACACTGGGTCACCGACAACGGTGGTTTGAGTTTTATGATTCCTTCTGTCAGCGGACGCTCGACCTCGAGTGCGGGATTTGCGGGCTCTGCGCCGACGGAATTTATCGATCCGCAAGATTACGCGCGGGAACTTGATGCACTTATTCTACAAGGTGGAACGGATGTCGGTATTGATCTCATTCGGGATCGGTACGAACTTGAACTTCTAAACGCCTTTTACAAACTCGGAAAACCAGTGCTTGGTGTTTGCCGCGGACATCAACTTTTGAATGTCTATTTCGGCGGTACTTTGTTTTCGGATATTTCTGCACGCCTTCCAAATGCCATCCAACATGTAAGACCTGATCTTTACGACAAGCACACGCATGAAATTGAAATTCTCGCTGGCGGCATGCTCTCCGGAATTTTTGAAAACAACACCCAACATGCCGTCGTATCCATTCACCATCAGGCGATTGATCGATTGGGAGACGGACTTCGAGTCGAAGCTGTGGCGAAGGACGATGGAATTATCGAGGCCGTTTCTTATAAGGGCGATGCATTTGTTTTAGGTGTTCAGTGGCATCCCGAGTTTCACCTCTCAAGCGAAAATTCAAACTTGTTGCCAAGTAACCCAATCGTCAATGCCCTGATGCAAAGCGCACGAGCGCGGAAAAGCTCACGAAAGGCTCGCCCCTTTGGCCATCGTGCAGATCGATTAGAATTTGAGAAGAGTGAACCGCTAACACTTGGAATCGAACTCGAATTTCAATTGATCAATCCCGAAACTCGAGACCTGAAGCCCAGCGCTCAAGAAATATTGAAAGCGATTGGCGACAAGTCACAGAAAATTAAGTCTGAAATATTTCAAAGCATGATCGAAGTCGAAACCGGCGTGTGCAAGAACGCCCGAGAAGCCGAATCTGATTTGAATGGCACGATCGCGCTGCTGAGTGCCGTTTGTAAACAGCACGATACCTTGATTGCCGCTAGCGGAACCCACCCCTTTGCCTCTTACCTTGATCGAAAAATCACACCTGCGGATCGATACAAGGAGTTGATCGAACGCAACCAATGGATCGCACGACGGCTTGTGATCTTTGGTCTGCATGTCCATGTAGGAATGCCCAACGCGCAAACGATGATCAAAGTAATGAACGCGTTCATGCATTACTCCCCGCTCCTACTTGGTCTCTCGGCCAGCTCTCCGTTCTGGCACGAAGACGACACCGGACTCGCCTCTTCCAGGACAACGTTCTTTGAATCCACACCCACCGGCGGTCACCCTGTCATTG
>JAXMMN010000230.1:0-3399 GCA_034366485.1 Bdellovibrionales bacterium | reverse complement strand
TCAACAACAATTACTCGCAAAACGTGGTCGACATTTGCCCGGTCGGAGCATTGACGTCGAAAGACTTCCGCTTCCGCCAGCGCGTTTGGTTTTTGAAAGATGCCGAGACGGTTTGTACAGGATGTAGCACCGGTTGCAGCGTGAAGGTTTATCACAACAAAGAAGGTCTTTTCCGTGTGAAGCCTGTTTACAATGCTGACGTCAATGGTCACTGGATGTGCGATCAAGGTCGTGACGTCTATAAGTTTGTAAACAAAGATGCGCGTTTACTGGATGCGAAAGTCGTGTCGGGTGGAAAGTCCGAACATATGCAAGCCTCAGAACTTGCAAAACGCCTTGGAGCGACGCTGAAAGGTGCAGGCAAATCTGTGGCCCTCGTCTTGACGGGCGCTTACACCGTCGAAGAGTACGAAGCGATTTTGAACTACTTCAAAACAGAAGTTCAAACTTCGAATGTGTATCACTGGATCAATAATCCAGAGACCTTCGACACGTTTGACGGACTTCTTCTGCGCGGCGACCGCAATCCAAACACCAAGGGACTAGCAGAAGCGCTTAGCAAAAATGGCTTCAATGGTACTTGGAAAGAACTGACCGATGGGATCAGCACCGGTTCGATCAAAACTGTGGTTGTAGCCGGACCAGAAAACATCGCGCTCTTCCCAGATCTCAAAGCGAAAGTTTCGGAATTGGCGAAAGCGGCGAAATTGATTTGGTTGGGCGCTGCAAAGAGTGCGGACCTCGAAGCATTGACGGGCGATGTGGCGTTGCTTCCGACGAAGTCGTATGTCGAAAAGTCAGGTACGTTCGTGAATCATGCTGGCCGTCGCCAGTCGATCAAGCGTGTGACGACAATTGTTCCTGGAGCATTGTCGCTAACTGAGATCGTAGCCGCGATGAAGGGCGAAGATGTCCTAGCAGAGCCACGGCAGCAAGCTGGCGTTGTTTCTCCAACGGTGGGCGCAGGACGCGTAAATAATGAGTTTACTTTGACACGAGGAGTTTGGTGATGGCGAGCCAATCAGGATCTTCATCTTCGACAGGTGCTGTCGTTGCACGTCCCGTAGTGATCGAGCAGGTCAAGCGACCCGAAGCGAGCAGCAATTGGTTTCTTCCTGGAATTTTGCTGGGCTTGGTACTGACAGGTAAAAATCTGATCGTGAACTTGGTTGAAACGATCTTGTCCACTTTCGGAATCGTTAAGCGCGACAAGATGCCGACTGTGAATTACCCGGAAGAAAAGTACGAGTACTCGCCACGCTTCAAGGGAAATCATGTTTTGACGGTAAAGAAAGATGGGTCACTTCGCTGCACAGCTTGTATGTTGTGCGCGACCAACTGCCCAGCTGACTGTATTAAAATTGTTGCGAGCGAGCACGATGATCCGTCGGTAGAAAAGTTTCCGATTTCCTATGAGATCGACATTCTTCGTTGCGTGTTTTGTGGGTTTTGTGAAGAAGCCTGCCCAGTGGATGCGATTCGCATGGGTCCAGAGTGGCAGACGCCCGGTATGAATGGTTCGGAATTTCAGTACGACATTAAGCAGCTTGCTTACCGCCCACAGCTTAAAGGTGGAATCGTTTCTGTGCTCGACGAAAAAGAGCGACACGAAGCCGGTATTTAACGCGTGATTCAAGCGGCGCTAGATGCTTCTGTGGCATGGTACCAGGTCTGCGACGAACTCCGTTCGCGGACAACTGGTTTGTCCGCTTCGAACGCTGTCTGGATCTTTCCCTCTCTTGAGGCGGCTCTGATCGAATTGTCTTCTCTTTTAGCGGATCGAGAACGCGAAACGGGGGGAGTTCGAACGGTTGCCGTTTATCCGAGATTCGTTGAACCAGCACTTGAGACCATGGCTTCAACGCTGAGTTCTGCTGGTTTGGACATTCGTGCGCTACCAGAAAAAGATTTTGCTGCGGCCGAAACTTGGATTGCGGATTTGAAGTCCTCTTGTCTATTGGTTGCCTTTTGTGACAACGACCGATTCTCAGGTCGAGTGCGAAACACTGACGCCGTGATCGGGTCCGTTTTTGCATCGGGAAACAAAATTCCTTGCCTGCGTATTTCCTTTGAATCGCTTGCGTATCGAGAAACGAAGCCGAAGTCGTTTGAGATGTTTATTAATGTCCAAGCCGATGGTGCTGCGATTGTCTTGATGGGGGATCGTTTTCGATTGAACCCACGCATGGCGCCCTATTCGATGACCCACGCCGGTTTCCGTGAATTCATGACTGTGCATTCAATGTCCGCAGGCAAGCTTGAGCGCCATCGAGTGGAAGAGTTCGAATCGAAACTTCCGCCGCAGTTTCGTCCGATGTTTGCCGCAGGTGAACCACGCTTGCTAGATCGCTCGGTTTGGATAGTGCCTAGCCATGATGGCTCTTACATGCGAGATCGAATTCTTAACATCGTTGCCCGTGATTTTAGAGACAAGAAAGAAATCGTTCAAAGTGGGCTTGCGACACTGAGCGGTTGCTGGGGAGCAGACGCGGAGCTTTCGAACCGCGAAACCTATGCTTTTGCGATTGCAGACGAGCGTCGACAGGAGTGGCTGCGTGCGCGTGGAATGGCGCCCTATGATCTTCGTGGGACTATGATTCTGTCTAGTCGAGCGCTAGAGGAAATTGGAATTTCCAGTTGGCAGAGAATTTTGAGCGAAGCGATTAGCTAGGCTTCTTGCTACCAAGGAAAGATCCGGTGGACGGCGCGGCGGCAGAGGAAAGTTTTGATGATGGCTTCACGCCTGGCGACGACATCGACTTTGTAAACTGCGTATTGCCGAGGGCCGTTCCGCGAACGTCCTCCACAAAATCAAGATAGCGCTGAGGTGGATCGATCACGCGAAGCCCGAGGCTATAGTCAGAAAGGTCTGCGCGACGCAAAGTCGTCTTAAGCAAAATTGGCTCTTCTTGTCGGAGCTTAATTTCGACTTGAATCTCTTCATCAATCGCAGGTGGAACGTTCTTCTCCACCATAACCACGCGCATTCCGCCACTGGAGAGATCCACAAGTCGACCTTTTCTGACTAGACCAAACGAATCGTTCATAACAACTTCTTCGTCAACTTTGTAGCGGCGTGAGGTTCGACCTGCGACATCCATATCGACTTTAAATAGCCAGCGATATTCGTCCGTATCTGGATAAAGGCTCGAAAAGTTTTTTCGCCATTCGAAAGGCGCCTGAGCGAGGAGCGGTGTGCGATTGACGTAAATTTCCTCAAGTACGATCGCGGACTTTGGATGTATGCCGGGCTCTGGTGCCGTCGGCAATTGGCAAACTCGAAATACTTCCGAATTGACCATAAGGAAGTCTTCTAAGTTCCATTTCGCTGGCATTTTTCGATATGTCTTGCGCATGAACTTCGGAAACTCATGAAGATCAAGCCACATCGGAACGGCA
>JAXMMN010000229.1:0-1630 GCA_034366485.1 Bdellovibrionales bacterium | reverse complement strand
GATCGCTTCAAACCTCGGTTTGAAAGTGTCAGACGCTCAACGTGTTCTGGAATCAACAGATCCCGTTGCCCGACTGAAGCTTGTAAACGAAATCCTCGTTGCAGAACTCGAAGTACTTTCGATGCAGCAAAAGATTCGTTCGACAGCCAAAGATGAGATGTCGAAGAGCCAACGCGAATACTTCCTGCGCGAACAGATGCGTGCAATAAAGTCCGAACTTGGTGAACAAGACCAAAAGGGCGAAGAGATGGAAGAGCTGCGCGATAAACTGGTGAAGGCAGGAATGCCCGAAACAGTTCACAATGAAGCGATGAAGCAATTGGGGCGCCTCGAAAGAATGCACCCGGATGCAAGTGAAGCGTCAATGCTTCGCACATATCTCGATTGGCTAATTGATCTACCATGGTCGAAGTCAACAGAAGACAACTTGGATCTTGATCGCGCGAAAATCGTACTTGATGAAGATCACTACGAACTTGCGAAAGCAAAAGACCGCGTTCTTGAATTCTTGGCTGTTCGCAAACTGAAAACGAATTCACGCAAAGGCCCAATTCTATGCTTCTGCGGACCTCCAGGTGTTGGTAAAACTTCGCTTGGTAAGTCGATCGCTAGATCGATGGGTCGCGAATACTTCCGCGTCGCTCTTGGCGGCGTGAAAGATGAAGCGGAAATTCGCGGTCACCGTCGTACTTACGTCGGCGCGATGCCAGGAAAAATCATTCAGGCTTTGAAGCAAGTAAAGACAAAGAACCCAGTCATCGTTCTCGACGAGATCGATAAACTTGGTAGCGACTATCGCGGCGATCCTTCTGCAGCAATGCTTGAGGTCCTCGATCCAGAACAGAATCACGCATTCCGTGATCACTATCTGAACGTCGACTTTGATCTTTCAAACGCACTCTTTATTGCGACGGCGAACGTGTTGGAAAACATTCCGCCAGCATTGAGAGATCGTATGGAGTTGATCCAAATCTCTGGTTACACTGAGAACGATAAACTTCTGATCACGAAAAAACATTTGATTGATCGTCAGATGGAAGCGAACGGCATCACGCCAGAGAACATAGAGTTCACTGACGATGGTATCCGGTACCTGATCAGCGCTTATACGCGAGAAGCGGGTCTCCGCAACCTCGAACGTGAAGTGGGATCAGTCTGTCGAAAAGTCGCTAAGGGTGTTGTTCTTGGTCACAAAGAGAAAGTGATCGCGACAGCCGAGAAAGTTTCTGAACTTCTTGGACCACCACGATTCATTCGCGACGAGAAGATGGAAGATTCGCAAGTCGGCATCGTCACTGGTCTCGCATGGACACAAGCTGGAGGAGAAGTCCTTCACATCGAAGCTCTAAAGATGAAGGGCAAAGGTGGCTTGGTTCTGACGGGTCAAATGGGCGACGTCATGAAGGAATCTGCACAGGCGGCGCTTAGCTACGCAAGAGCACATTCCGATGAACTTGGAATCGATCCTGACTGGTGCGAGAACAACACGGTGCATGTACACATCCCCGCGGGAGCAATCCCGAAAGATGGACCAAGCGCTGGGATCACGATGGCTACTGCCCTGATCAGCCTGATGACAGGAACTCCGGTTCGAACTGACATCGCGATGACAGGAGAAGTGACTCTCTCG
>JAXMMN010000228.1:0-3978 GCA_034366485.1 Bdellovibrionales bacterium | reverse complement strand
GCAGGTAAGGCTCAGCCCCGATTTCCGATGTTACGGGCGGAGCCGTTAAGGTTTTCACCAAAGCCAAGGCTTGATCGTGTTCCTTGACGTGAACCAAAGCCCAAGCTCTTTCCTCTAAAGATTCCGGCCAGTAGTCGGAAGTCGCTGGAATTTTCGAATAAAGAGAGATCGAGCGACGAAAATCTTTTTTCTCGAAGGCCACTCGCGCATCGCGCATGGTTTTTCGATCATCGATCTTCGCACCTTCAGCGCGCGCCAACTGAGCTGTCAGAATGACCAGCAAGAAGGCTACGATATAGTTAAGTGTGAAGCGCGCCGTGAAAATCATAACAGAAGTCCAATTCCAAACGTCCCAATGATCATGCCGACATCACGCGTGCCAGTATAGACTTTGTCCTGGTAAGCTTGGTGACGAATTTCAAATCGTGAACTGAGGTATTGATTCCACCAAAAGCCAACACCACCACCAGCGGTCCATGTTGACGTCGTGCCGGACTTCAAGTCCATCTGGCCGTATCCGCCAGTCAAATAGAGATCAAACTGTACGACAGAAAGATCAAAGAAGTTCAGTTTCCCATACATCGGGTAGTAGGAAACCATTCCCATCATCGATGACTTTGGAAGATCGAGATCTGGGATTGTGTAATCGAGCTGACCAGACTGTTGGGCATTTCGCGCGATTTCAAACTGTGACTGCCCTTCTTTAGAAAGCTGATTCGCATACTGCGCATAGCGAAAGCCAAGAGAAAAACGAGGCGTGATGTGAAAGTCCACGGCCCCCATCAAGGGCTGCGAGTTCAAATAGGAATTTCCACCAGCGACACCGCCGTAAGCAATTCCAAGTTCCAGGCGAAGATCGCGATCGACCGCGCGCTTTTGCACGATTCGAACTTGTTGCTTGGTATTCAACGCTCGTGCACGTTTCACGATGCCTTCGTTTGCGCCAAGAGAGTCGAAATCCGATGCCGCATTTGCAGCGACCGCCGTCGTAAGGACAGCAACAGAAGCCAGAGCCCAAGAGAACATTTTGATTGAATTGAGTACTGTGTTTTTCATCTTGGGCCTCACGATTTTTTCGGAGCCGGAGTGGCCGCGGTTGTTTTACGTACTGGAGCCGCTGCTTTTGGTGCCGGCGGAACGCAAGCTTCAGGTGTCTTCACTACGGAGGTTTGCGGTTTTTCGTACATGATTTTAGTCAAAACTAGTTTTTCGCCAGAAACGCCACCACTTGCACTATAGGCCTTTAACAACATTCGAGTTCGCAAGTGCGTCGCACCCTCCACTCGTTTTCCATCGCGATCAAGTTGAGCGCCGACGTCGTTGTTTTTCGCATCAAAGACGAATGAAAAGCGCCAAATGCCATTACCGATATTCTTAGCGGTCGATTCGTGACGTACGTAGGTTGCCCCGTTGGCCTCAAAGCCACTTTCTGTTTTGTTTGTCCCTTGAAAATAGACATCAAGGCGTGGCGCATAGCCGTCGTACGACGCTGGATCCATGACATCGACCGTAAAGGGAACAACTTGGCCTTGGGCGATTTCCGTTGGCAGTTCACTCATTTTAACGATCATCGGAGTCTTGCCTGTGCGACGAACCGTCCACGAGAATTCCTGAACCTTGTTGATCGAACGGAACAATGTTTCGACCGATGGGTCTTGCGCTCGAACATCCGCTAGCTCAAGACGGTACCGAACGCTGCGCTCAGCACGGTCTGAAGGAATAAATGCTTTGGGCGCAGCCCACGTGACGAGATAAGCCCCTGGCTCTTCTGCAATTTTCGCTAATGAAACCCCACCGACATCGTTCGGCAAACCTGCGAGGCGAAGCTCGTAGGAATCAACGGGAAAAAACATTCTCACTCGGACTTTGAATGATGCTGTTTCGCCTTCGATAAAGGTGACATCGCGCTCTGGTTCGATGACATAGGAGCGATCGATGACAGCTTGAGTGCGCGCTTGCTCTGTGTGTGGAGGAACTGCTGCATTGAGATCCGCGTACTGTGAGGTTGGATCTGAACCGACGCCGCCGCAACCAACAAGTCCTGCGAGCAGACTTAAGACTGCAAGCGAAACGACAACGCCTTTTTGCTTGCCAGTTTGATCCAGAGATCGGCTCATTGATTTCATAACAGGTACCCATCCATGTTTCTGGGGCCATTCGATGCTCGAAGCCCCTGTCAGTTAACACCCGTCGATTCCGCCCTTAAAGTGCGGTTCTTCGACGCGGACTTACTGTGCGCGCCGCGTGCCGGGGAGATATCGCCACCAGCTCAAAACCCCTGGCAAATGAGGGATTTGGGACTGAAAGAACGTGCATTTCAGTGCCAGTTTTCGGTACGCCAGAGATCCCCGGCTGACCAAACTTTAGACGAAAAAAAACTCGGATCCCTTTTAAGGTTCCGAGTTTTACATTTCCGATCGCACCACTAACAGTTGTGGAACGGTTTTAGATCCTAATTTACGCCAACAACGTCCGTTGAGGAAACTCGACGGAAGCTAAACGGATATTGAACCGATACATTTACGCCTGCGACTGGCCGTGGAAAGCGGAAGTCTTTGAGACGACCAACAATACAACCTTCCAATTGTTTCGAATCAACTGACGTATGCTGAACTCGAGCAGTTGTCACTTGACCAGCAGAGCCAATCACGAAGCTCACTGCAACGCGACCTCGCAAAGAAGGCTCGACCTGAAGACCTTTTTCGTAGCAGTAACGAATCTGACCCATGTTTCTGCTAATCACTTCTTCAACCTGATCGCGAGTCAAACCACCTTCGATAAATGATTCGCTATCCAGCGGAAGAACATAGCCTCCCGATGCGCCAAGCATGTTGCGGTTGCCGTAACCTTCACGACCGCCGCCACGACCCTTGGTTCCATAGCCGCCAGCAGAACCTGCTCGCGCACCTGAACCGTTAGACGCCGCTATCAAACCTTTACCAAACAAGGCACCTGCGACTCCGCCCTTGCCACTTGAGCCAACTCCGCCGCCACCTGTGCCGCGATCACCACCGCGCGCAAGCGACGAACCATTCAAGTTAAGTCCACCACCGGATTGAAGCTTTTTAGAAACTCCGCCAAGTGCGCCGAGAGCGCCAAGGCTTTCAAGCTTCGGTGCCGTTTTAGGAATTCGCGCTGTCGCCTGGCGAACAGTCGTTGGCATTTTTGGCGCTTTGCGAGTGATAATTCTTGGTTCCGGTCGCTTGATTTGCTTTTTCACGACCGCGTTGACCTTTGGTCGAACGACTTTTTCTACCGGTGGTCGAGTCATTGGCTTCACCACGGGCGGTGGCTCGACAACTGCGAGCTTTTCGATTTCGATTGGTCGAATCGTTGTGACGACTTCGTCTTTCTTTGTTTCTTCGGCTAGGAAGTGACCCAAAATCAAGGTCAACAAAAGCAAGGCTGTTTGAATTCCGCCGATCCATTTACCGGCGAGAATGAGGTCTCTTTCGTCCTCTTCCTTTTTCAGTTCATAGCTTGGAGAAACCTTTAAAGTCGCGATGTCGACGACTGTCAATCGACCGAGAGTCCCAACTTGAAAAGGCTTTGTTTTCAACTGGCTCAACGTCGTTTCCGCGAGTAAGTCGAACTTAACGCCATCCGCTTTCAGCGCATCGGCATCGAGGATCGGTTCTACGCGGCGCTTGTCGTGCCGGTAAACAACCAAAACTTTCGAACGAGCCGAAAGCAGTTCGCCAGACTCATTCCAAAGAGAAAATGTTCGAACAAGCTGACCTTCTGAATTGAGAAGCACCAACTGTTCTTTAGGGCCTTCAGTTTTAGAAACACGTGCATGTGTCATATTATTTTCTCTCTTCATCCTGCTTCATTCGATCGCGAAACTGCGTGCGAAGCCCAAGTAGTTCTTCGATTGGCTTTTCATTTTCAATTCGTGCCGTCGCTTCACCCGGCACCTGGTACTGGCCGCCAACTCGCGAACCAGAAAAAGTCATGCTGGTTGAAAGCCGCTTTGCG
>JAXMMN010000227.1:0-4593 GCA_034366485.1 Bdellovibrionales bacterium | reverse complement strand
CATTCCTCTAGAGAAAGCGGCGCAGTTTTTTTCTTTAAAAGGCGAAGACACGCGTCGATCGACGAGTGAGTGAGACGAGGATCCCAGTTTTCAAATTTACTAGGTAGAGATTTGTGAATTGCCTTCGAGCCCAGGGCTTCGATTTCTTTTAAAACTCTTGGATCGGACGTCGTGACGAGGATTTCGCGACCCTTTAAGATTTCCGTATCACGAGAGAAAAGATGGATGAGATACGGATCGCCCCAGATGTATCGATAGGCACCAAGCTCTTGTATCATTTGTGCCAGGCGCCTTGGCTTTTTGACATTGGCGGCGCGGGGAGCGAGATCACCCATGTCGCGAAATTGCGCCATGCCAAGACCAAGTTTTGTGAGTTCCAAAAGAAGGGGCCAGGGTTTGGCGACGATCGGCAGCCCAAGCCCCGCATAGAGATCGCCAAAACCAATCCTCGCGCCAAATTTTTCGTGCACCGTTGAGAGGGCTTCCATGTGTAAAAGCCCTACCGGAAAAAAGATTCCGTCTCGTGGCTCAATCACTCCGGTATTTACCAAATTGACGATTCCGTTAACTTCGGCGAGCTCGCGTAGTCGCTCCCCATTGCACAGCGGAATGGAAACGGGTGTGGACATGACGTCAAGGGCTTGGCGGTGAGTGTACAGCCGGTCTCTAAAACGAATCTCGGTTGGAAAACCTGAAATTGCAATCGCATCCACTTGCGATCTTAGACGTTCAATCGAGCGTTTTAGATTGTCGACGGAGTATTCGACACCAAACCTTTGCAGTTCAAACTTCGCCCCTTGCACGGTGAACGTGGTGGCAAAATCCCAGCGCGATGATCCGAAGCTCAATTCAGCGACTCTGTATATAGGCATGATACCCCTTCCAGAGTGAGGCTTCGTAATCTTTGAAGCGCGGATAAAAGTCGGCTCCCAAAATCGCATCGCTTTCTGAGGTGTCGAGCGACGGAAGGTTTAGCACGTATTCAATTTCTTCCCGCGGGAGTCTAGCAAGCCATTCCGCCAAGGGCTTAACAAGGGCTCCAGGCACTTTTTCTAGGACGCGCACGTCGCGATGGAGGCCGAGATGATCGAGCGCAGATTTGAAAAGCGATTCGACGGTAGGTCCATTGGCTGGCGCAACATAATAGCTTTGAATCGGCTCGTCCGCTTTCAGGAACGATGTGAGAAGTGTGGCAATTGCTTTTGCGGCAAAGTCCACGGGGACGAGAGGAATCATGTGGTTTTTTCTACCGGGAATCACGACGGTTCCGCGCCATGCTTCGATGAGTGTGCGCATTCTGCGGAAGGCATCGATGGCGTGGTAGGGGCCATCAATTCGGCTGATGGCAGAACCGTCGGTGGCTCCGACTAAAATACCGGGACGCAAAATGAGTTTCCGTTTAGGAAAGTCAGCATCCCAGGCGCGCACCGTTTTTTCTCCATTCGCTTTGGATTCCGCATAGGAATCTGGAAAGGGACCTCGCGATTGATGATGCGCAGAAATTGGGATTCCTAAACTGTTCTCTGGGCTGCTGTCTGGCTGATTGAAAAAGTGAGGTCGACTATCGCACCGTCTTGAGATTTCTTCGCGGCCGCTTCAGGCGACAAATCGCCGTGTCCCATTGTGACGGCGACCGTTGAAACATGCGCAAATACCGGAATCTCAAGGCGCTGTGCAATTGCAAGGGCCGTGTGTGTGGCAAAGACGTTATTGAGGTAGGCATCCTCCTTCGACACGCGCAAGTTGTAGAGCCCTGCCATGTGAAGCATGACCTCAAAATTTCCTTTCAGAGAATCCATCACTTCTGCTTCCAGCCCGCCATTCCAATTCGTCAAATCGCAAACGAGGTGGTGAAGTTGAGTGGACGTGCTTGGGGGAAGTTTCTTTCGCGAAACGAGTGTGATTTCTGTTTGGTCGCCAAATTGTTTGAAGATTTCAGCGATCACCGCTGGTCCCAAGAATCCTGTCCCTCCAGTGATGAGAATCTTCATGACGCATCCTCGGCGCCTAAGTAAACCGGCAATGCGCGTTTCAAACAGGTCACTTCAATTTCGCGCACATTTCGGTGAAGAATTTCGCCATCGCCAAAAAATGTAAGGTCCCTGGCATCGCCTTTGGATCGAAACACTGCGTGGGAGGTTTCGAGGCGAGGGCATTGTTTTTCGTCTGGAATTTTACCGCTTCTGATTTGCCAAAGAGACTTTCCAAGTGCGACTAAGCCGGGCGATTCGACAAGCAAGATATTAAAAGTCCCGTCGGTGTTTGAGGTGAGGGGCGCCGGGATGTATTTTCCGCCAAGACCTGGTTGATTATTGACCATGATGAATGGAGCGCTGGTGTTGCGCTTTAAGCCACCGTCGATTTCAATCGACACACACCAGCCTCTTAACCACTTAGACGAGTTGCCACTTAGCATTTGGCCAGCGAGTAGCAATTCGTAGATTCTCGACCCCGCCAATCGAATGGCCTCTTTGGAAAATCGCCTCATATGGAGAGATGATTCGCGATTTTCAATGAGGTTCTCATCGCGCACGTTTTCTCGGATGCGATTCGCAAGGTCAGCGGTTTCTGCGGCAAGACCCAAGCCACCGTTCGTCAGCATGTACACGATGCTTTGTTCGGACTTTACTTCCAGCACGTCGATGGCACTTGGCTCAGACTCCATTATTCGGCGAGCGGCTTTCTCTAGCCGATCAGTGATTCGAAGTTCGCTTGCTAGGTCGTTTGCCGTCCCGACGGGAAGGGGCAAAATGGGCGGAATTTTAAACTCAGAAGTTGATTCAGAATTTTTTCGGTACTCCATGAGAAGAGGCTGAACTGCGTTATTCAAAGTTCCATCCCCGCCGCAGATCACGAGGGCATCTGACAGGTGAGCTTGTTTCAGGACTTCGGCTTGAAGAGACTCTTTCGAAGTGGGCTGAAAATACTTGAGTTCGGTTCTGAAAAGTGCGCGATCGCACGCCGTTTGAATTGCTTCAAAGTTTGCGCGACCTGCTTGTCCGTTAACAAAGACCGAAACTTTCACGTCCTATTTTCCTTTGGACTTACTGGCATTTTCTTTTGCGGCACTTTTTATTTCCGCAATTCCACGCTCAAGACGTTTTGCGGACTCGGACATTTCCTTGATGGCGACAGTTGATTTTTCTATCATGTTTGCTGACATACGAGCGCCAACCCCGATCGCAGCTCTCGTCACTTCGATTGTTTTACCTGCACCGCCCAAAATTGCACCAGCGGGAGGAAGAATCAGTGAGACTTTGAATTCTTTGTCGGCTTGGGCCAGCTTGGCATAGGCATCAGAGGTTTTTTCTTGTTGAACATTTTCATACTCAACAACGGTGAGGAAGCGATGTGCCGCCTCGTCACGGGTGAGCTTTGATTCCACAACGGCCACCGAACCCACGAGTGCTCCCACGCCAGCGCCCACGATCCACGGCGCAAAAAATGGAACCGCAATCGCCGCGGCAGCCAAAGGAACGCCAATCGCGAGGTCGTTTCCGAGCTTTCTGTTCTCTTTCGTGTAAATCAGCGAGGTCGCAAGTCCGCAGTATTGAGGAGCTTCTTCTAGGACCTTTTCAAGTTGCGTTGAGAAATCGAGAATACCGAGGGCTCGGGGATCGATTTCTGTGATGACCTTTCGACTGGTTGCAACGCCGCTTCGACCCGTCGTTGTTATGTGAGTTCGATTGGTTAAGACGAGAAGTTCTTTCGTTGATTTGAGATCTGCCGCGATATGTTTTCGCATGACCTTGATCCCACTTATGATTTCTTGGTCAGTGGGTTTGTCGCTTTGAATAAATTGAAGAAGCGGCATTCGGCTAAGGGTGTGCACATAGTTGTAGCCGTTTTTTAGGCGAGCGCCTAAAACAGCGTCATTCACAAACTTCGTGTACTCGGGGGTTCCCTTTTTATGTTGGAGGAGGGCTTTGGACTTCGCTTGTTCGAGATAGTCCTCAAGAATTCCGGTTGCAGTTTCTCTTTCGGTCTTTGAGAGCGCTTTCCAGGGCAGTTCTTTCTGTGTTCCTCGCCGATTGAGTTCAAGGTTTAAATTTTGTTGAGCAGAATGAGAGAGAATGGTGCCGTAGTCTTTTGCATCTTGTGCGAGAGCAAGGTCGATTCTCGCACCAGCCACTTCTTTTAAAAAGGCAGCTTTCCAATCGTTGATGATTTTAGAAATGTTCTGAGGACACAGTTTCGTCTCGAGGGGTTTAGTTAAACAATCTTCAACTGCTTTTAGAAATCCATCTTCGCCTTCAAGATCGGAAAGAGCCGCCTCGCCAACAAGATTCAATAATTCTTTCGAAGATCGACCTCGTTTATCTGTCGAGGGAATGGACCGATGAAAGAGCCCTGTCTTCGGACGATCTCGCAGTGATTCGGGGTCTTGGCAAGCCGTCGCAAATGGTGCGACTTCCGCCTCTTGTGCCGCATTTGAAATGGCTTCTAAGTGCTGTGGAGAAAACTGGTGCGACAAGAGTCCCGCCTCCGGATCGCAAAACGCGAAGAATTCATCGGCCATAGAAACCGATGGGCTAAGTCCGATCAGCCCCGTGAAAATCATCCGAAAAATGAGTGGAAATTTGAATCGCATTT
>JAXMMN010000226.1:0-3078 GCA_034366485.1 Bdellovibrionales bacterium | reverse complement strand
CAATGTTCGCAAAAAGGCGGCAAGTCCGTCTTGGGATCTCAGGCAAGTCATTTGCCTTTGAAGATCAACTTGTCGGGCGTTATTCCGCCAATCTTTGCAAGTTCGCTTCTCTTGTTTCCTGCGACGCTTGCGCAGTTTGTTCAAGCACCATGGGTTGTGGCTCTACGAGATTCGCTGACTCCAAGTGGCGGTTTGTATCTCGTATTGGAAGTCGCTTTGATCGTGTTTTTCTGTTTCTTCTATACAGAGATCGTCCTCAATCCGAATGAGATTGCTGAGAACCTTAAAAAGGGTGGCAAATTTATTCCAGGTATTCGTGCTGGGAAAAGCACTTCAGATTACATTCAAAGAGTCATGGATCGTATCAACGTTGGTGGAGCAATTTACCTCAGCGCGATCGTCGTCCTTCCAACTCTTTTGATCGATAAATTGAAAGTTCCGTTCTATTTCGGCGGTACGAGTATTTTGATTTTGGTTGGTGTTGCTCTTAAGACGACCCAAGATCTTCAGGCCTACTTGATGACCCAGAAGTACGAAAGCTTGTTGCGTGGTGCTCGACAGCGCACGCGGAGGGTTCAGTTTTGAACATCATTCTCTTTGGTGCGCCAGGGGCTGGCAAAGGGACTCAGTCGGCACTGCTTGTTGAGAGATTGAATATGCGTCACATCAGTACGGGAGATTTATTCCGTGCTCATGTTAAGCAGGCGACAAGCCTAGGTACGGCGGCGAAGTCCTACATGGACGCTGGGAAACTAGTGCCGGACGAAATCGTGCTTGGAATGGTTGAAGATGTTCTCAAGGATCTTGGCTCGCAAAGCTTCATTCTCGATGGCTTCCCTCGCACGGCTCCTCAGGCCGATGCGCTTGAAGCCATGCTCGAAAATTATAGTTTGAAAATCGACAAGGCGCTCTTCCTGGAAGTGCCTAAAGATAAACTCATGGCTCGACTAACTGGGCGACGTGTTTGCTCTAGCTGCGGTGCGAGTTACCACATTGTTGCCAAACCGCCAGCAAAGGCAGGGGTGTGCGACCTGTGTGGCGGGACGGTCGACCAGCGAAAAGACGATCAGGAAGATGTCATCCGAACCCGCCTTGATGCCTACGAGAGCTCGACAGCTCCGCTCAAGGCGTATTTTACTAACAAGGGGCGCTTCGTGTCGGTCGAAGGACTGGGTGAGACTGAGGACGTTTATAAGCGTCTGACGGCCCATCTGAGTTAGGGCAGGTTAAATTTTCGTGTGGATTTCGAAAAGCTGGGCGCGCCCGGCTTTTTTTGTTCAAAATGCAGGCAAACCTAAAGGCCCTCATTCGACTTTCGAGGCTCTGGGGCTGTTAAGGCGCTTTACAGGGTTCCGGCAAAAATCGTGCAAACTTCGCGGTCCGTGCTGGACTTCCTTATTTTGAACTGATATCACGGCACGCTGGGTTGTTATTTTTGGGCTTTAAATCCCTCACAATCGAGGCTGTTTTCTTCAAGTTTCACGGGCACAGATGATGTGGTTGGGAAAACTATGGTGGCAAACGGCCTTTCGATGTTGAGGTTTTTTTTCTGAAAAAAACACGATTTTTGTAGATGAGATTTTCAGCGGCGGTTTTTCGATTCGGCCAAGTACGGTCGCGATAGACTTGAAAGTTTCAGCTATGAAAAACCCGATCGAGCAGATGGCAAATGTCTTTCTGTCGGACGTCTTCAAGTTTGAGGTTGATCGCAAGATTGATCAAATTCTCGAAGAGTTTTTGACGAAGATTTGAAGCAGAATGTTCGGTCGACGTAATTGGTATAATACGAACTTTTTTGGCCGCTTGATGCGGTGATTAGGAACAGAAGCAATGAAAGTCAGAGCTTCCGTCAAACGGATCTGCAATAAGTGCAAGGTTCTCAAACGAAAAGGGGTCATTCGCGTGATTTGCGAAAACCCAAAACACAAACAACGTCAGGGGTAATCAGTGGCTCGTATTGCTGGTGTTGATTTGCCGCGAAACAAGAGAGTTGAAGTTGCACTTCAGTACATCTTCGGTATCGGTAAGGCGCGCTCGAAGCAAATTTGCGAATTCGCAAAGCTTCCAGCAGAGCTTCGGTCAGATGATTTGACCGACGCGCAAATCGCAAAAATTCGTGAATTTCTTGAAGCCAATCTAAAAGTCGAAGGTGATCTTCGTCGAGATATCGGTCTTTCAATCAAGCGTCTGATGGACCTTGGTTGCTACCGTGGTCTTCGTCACCGAAAAGGCCTTCCTGTCCGCGGTCAGAGCACGCGTCAAAACGCGCGTACTCGTAAGGGTCCTCGTAAGACCGTCGCGAACAAGAAGAAAGCTGTATAGGGGGCGATAGATAATGGCTGCAAAGAAAACTGGAAAAAAGAAAGTCAGAAAAAGCGTCGCTCACGGAAAGTGCTTCGTGCAAGCGGGGTTCGGCAACACGATTGTGACACTCACAGATCCAACTGGAGAAGTGATTGCATGGTCGAGCGCTGGTCACTTGGGTTTCAAAGGGTCGCGTAAAGGGACTCCATTTGCTGCTCAGGTTGCTGCGGAAGATGCGGCGAAGAAGGCAATGGAACAAGGCCTTCGTTCGGTCGACCTCTTTCTTAAAGGACCTGGCGCTGGTCGTGAACCAGCTGTTCGTTCTCTTTCGCTGGCGGGAATTCGCGTAGCAACTATGCGTGACGTGACTCCCATCCCCCATAACGGGTGCCGACCTCCAAAACGGCGCCGTATCTGAGGAGTTAAACTGTGAGTTGCATTAATCAAAGCGTCTGCAAATTGTGCCGTCGCGAAAACGTAAAGCTCTTCTTGAAGGGCGACCGTTGTTTTACAGATAAGTGTTCTTTTGATCGTCGCCCATACCCACCGGGACAACACGGCCAAAGCCGTTTGAAGTTCTCGGAATTCGCTCTTCAGCTTCGTGAGAAGCAAAAGACGAAGCGTTATTACGGCGTTTACGAGAAGCAGTTCCGAAAGTACTTCCACGAGGCGGATCGTCGTCGTTGCGCCGGCGGCAAGCGTGTCGGTGCCGGTGAGCAGGCTGGTGCTGGTGCGGCCGTCGTAGGCCGGGTTCAGGCTCAGCGTCGGTGCCGT
>JAXMMN010000225.1:0-2890 GCA_034366485.1 Bdellovibrionales bacterium | reverse complement strand
GTGGTGGTGGTTCTGTTGTACCGGCCATTGTTGGATCAGATGCCGGCGTACCAGTTGGCTGAGCCAATGGGTCGTTTGGTGGTATCTGAGCAACTGGGTCGTTTGGTGCCAACGGATCTGCTGGCGGCATTGCCAAAGGATCTTGTCCAGTTGGTGGTTGCTGCGCAAGCGGATCTTGTCCCATCGGCGGTTGAGCCAACGGATCTTGACCCATTGGTGGATCTGTCGGCGGCGGATTATTTGCCAAGACCGGTGCCGCAATAGAGCCCTCTGGCCAGTAGCGAATATTCAAACCTGCCGGTATATCACCCTTCGATTCGACATCTGGGTTGGTTGCCCAGATTTCTTTCCAGCTGTCGTTGTTGCCAAGAAGTGTTTTCGATACTTCGCGAATGTTGTCGCCATCCCGCGACGTATAGTTTTGCGCTGGAATCGAAACATCTTCGTAGTACGTCAGCATGTTCGTATCGGTCGGGTTTGTTGGCGAAGAATAATAGATCTTGTCGCCAGTCTTTACCCCGCGTGACAAGAATCCATTCCACTTTCGCAAATCGCTAGATCGACCCGAATCGCCGTAAATTTTTTCTGCTACGCCTTTTACCGTATCGCCAGGGCGACCAAGGTAAACGCGGTTCAAGTTAGTTCCGCCGGCATCAAAAGCTGCAGATTTCACTTTCAACAACGGAAGCCATACTTTTGCAGGTGCTGGTTCTTCAATTGGTGTGTCAACAGGGGCATCCGTGTTTTCAGCAAATACGGGAGCATCTGTCGGCGGTGTCGACGGCTCTTCGATAGGCGCCATCGCGTCCATTCCAGTGTCGCCACCAGTGCCGCTAGCTACGTCTTCAGGAAGACCTTCTTCATCGTCGAGCGAAAGTTCATCGTCGTCTTCAGTCGCAGCGACATCGCCGCCACCTTCTTCGCCGAGACCATCGCCAGATTCTTCGCCCGCATCCGCAAGCTCGCCGTCAAGCTCGTCGTCGCCTAGCTCATCGCCTTCGGCAACGTCTCCGCCTTCTTCTGCGCCCTCTTCGCCGCCTTCCGCGAATTCGCCGCCCTCTTCGAGGTCGCCACCTTCTTCGCCATCTGCGACGTCAGTGCCTTCTTCTGCGCCTTCTTCTCCATCTTCAAAATCGCCGGAACTTTCTTCTGCGAAAGTTTCGTCACCACCGGCTGATTCTTCATCAGACGATCCGCCAGAAGAACACCCAGAAATATTGAGTGCCATCCCGATTGTTAGGAGGGAGATCAGGAGCCGTTTTGATATCGACGTATCGACCGTGCTACTTTTTTTATTCATCGGTGCCAATCCTTGAGCTGCCGTGTGGGCTTCTTTGCCTACGATTTATTACAGCATACTGCGTTGCCTAAGTTAAAAGCGGAAAGAAAAACAGGCCCCGACTTCCGTCTAGCTTGTTTTTTCTTTTCGCTCCTTTCATTGGTTTCTCAGTCTCTCAGGGGGCTTTATCGGCATATCGAAATTGGACACCAGGCCAGATTTTATTTCTTTCAAACCAACCGATGTTCATTTCCAGTGCGTACATGGATTTTTTTTTACTTGGATAAGACTTCGGTCTCGTCGCACCCATCACCGCAGGCTGCATGTCGACGATCTCAGTGATGACCTTGTCCTTATTAATATAGGCGATGGAAAGTGGGATGAGGGTATTCTTCATCCAGAACGATCTGGTGCGTTCGTCATCAAAAACAAACAGCATTCCCTCGTCTTTAGGTAAGGAATTGCGAAACATCAATCCGTAGGCTCGTCGTTCGTCGGTGTCTGCAATTTCGACGATGATGGTTTTTCCTGAAATCTCGATTTTGCGTTTTTTGAATGCGGGCGCAGTACCCTCGACGGCAAATACGTCTGTGCCCAAAAAACTAGTCACAAGGATCAGGGTAAAAAAACTAACTGCTTTTATCATCAAGTTCCCGTCTGCTCGCCCATTGCGCGACACCATAACGAACACCGCGAATAGAAACCTGAAAGGCCTTCGCTTGAAGAAGTTTTGCGGCCTCACTTAAACAAATTGCGCCCGCAACTATGACGTCGGCTCGCTTAGGCTCCATTCCGCCAAGTCGGCTTCGCTCTGCCACTGTGAGTGCCGCGAGGTCGACGATCATTTTGCTAAGTGCTTCTGTCGTGAGGTTGTGTCCGTGGATTTTATCAGCCACGAACGCTTGGCCCTGCTGAACGGCCGCAAGAGTTGTCGGCGTTCCCGCCACGGCGACAACATTTGTGGTTCGAGACAAAAGCTCGTTTAGCGTCAGAGGAGCACCAGGTGGGTTCGGTCCATCAAGAATCGGCCGTTGATTGAAGGCCCTTAGCGCAGCTTCCATCCCTTGCAGGATTTCTTGCTGAACTTTCAACCTAACAGCCTGAAGTTCGCTGGCGGAGATCGGGTGATTGGTAATGTATTTCTCGGTCAATCGAACGCTGCCGACGTTCGCGCTAAAGCGAATGAGAATTCCGTTTCGATCGCCAAAAATAATTTCAGTCGAACCGCCGCCCACATCGATCACAGCCGTGAGGCCAGTCCATGTGGGTTCAATAGAACCTTGAAAAGTAAGCTCGGCTTCTTTTTCACCGGAAATCACTTCAATAGGAATTCCGTAGCGCTTTCCCATTTCGACAAGTAGGTGACCGTTTTTAGCGTCGCGCGTGGCACTGGTTGCTACGGCTAAAACCCGCTCACAACTCGCCGCGAGGATGTACTCTTGAAATTCGACAAACGCTTCTTCCGCACGGGCAAGCGCCTCGGGGTGAAGTTCTTTCGTGGCGTTCACGCCCTGACCCAGGCGAACGATACGCACTTCGTCCTGAACAACGCGCAAGGCGCCGGTTGCGGGATCGACATCGGCAATGAGACACAGAAATGTGTTGGTACCG
>JAXMMN010000224.1:0-3395 GCA_034366485.1 Bdellovibrionales bacterium | reverse complement strand
GTTTTCT
Organism: Bdellovibrionales bacterium; assembly: GCA_034366485.1. Taxonomy (GTDB): domain Bacteria; phylum Bdellovibrionota; class Bdellovibrionia; order Bdellovibrionales; family JAMPXM01. Next base: position 3,388 of record JAXMMN010000224.1, on the reverse strand, counting down.
ATCGCGGATGTTTCAAAGAGCTATCAGTCGCCATTTCAAAACGGTTCTGATCTCAAATCAAAGTCAATTTTTGGTAGCGTGTTAATTCCAAATAGTTGGCTGAATTACAGAACCGAAATTAAAATCACGACAGGTGGACAGTATAAATCCAAATTGGTTCGATTTCCCGATCTTGAAGGTCGAATCACGACTGCAAGCTCCTTCGCCTGTCGACCGGTATACATAGAACCAGTCGCCAATATTGTTTCAGCTGCAGCAGATCCATTGGACGTAAACTTACTAAAGTCGGTACCAACGAGCTTCCCAGTTGATGTCGCTAAATGGACGAACGAAATCGGCAATCAAGAAATGAAAAAATTGGCGTGGGACAGCTTTTCGGCACAAACTGTTGTACTTCAACAGCGTTTGCTGGAATCACGTTCATTTTTGAATCCGAACGCAACACTTAATCCGACTCCACAAATTCCATCCGTACAAGCTAAAGCAATCGGAACCGCAGCTTTCGCAAAGTACAAAACTGAATCAACGTTCGCGAACCCTAGCGCAAATGCACTTTTTCCGATGGAACTAGATCAGGACATAAGTAATCAGCGAAATCCGGCATTCAGTCCGCTCCTGATGAATGCGTCAAATCAACTTGATCCGCTTCAGATCAGCGAATCAAACTTTGATATAAAGGCAAAATTCAGAGTCGAAACTAGAAGAATCAAATCAATCGAGAATGTTTTCTTAACCGTGAATGGAACCACATTAGCTTCAGTTTTAACTTCGCCCATTCAGGTAAACCAACAAGAAACCACATTTAGTTTGCCGGTAGTAAATGTCCCCTACAGCCTGATAAAATCTAATCTTCCAAGTAGTAGCGCGGCACAAGGCGAGAAATTTGAAATAGGATTCATCGTCTCCTACGTTGATATCGCCGGGAACACCGGTCAATCTACAAGCCCACTAACGATTAGCATGCTTCCAGTTTGGAACTTGAAAAACGATGTACCTGATAGTCGCTACTCACCGCCAACATCGGACGCTGCGAAAGGAACCTACAGCAACTACATAAGCGCTTACGGATCTAAAAAACTTAAAGACTATCTCCAAAAACTTTTGGAAATTCGAACTGCAAAAAGTGGAATTCCAGAGGAATCATTTAACGTGTACATCAACGATGGATCACTGCCCTTCGGTTCTTCCTTCAGCCCGGCACATAAAACCCATAAGAACGGCAATATCCTGGACCTTCGGCCAATTGGAAATACCGGACAAACACCCGAACATTATGACTTCGGAAAAGGAGAAGCCAGATTGAAGGACTACGCGACACTCTGGGCACATAGCACGTATCTCACTGTAAAGTGCGGAAGCTTTCAGCTTGGAAGTGAACAGAGGACGACATGCGAGAATCAATTCACATCTATTTTCGCCACCAACTTGAGCGTTGGAAGCACTCAAGATGAGCTAGTGAACACCAGAAACAGAATCGTAAAATGGGTAAATCAGAATGGCGCCGTGTTTAGCGCAATATCGCCTAGCTCGATTGGAGCAGGTGCAATCAATTACTCCTTTAGCCGTGGAGCAGCCCGCTTTAGCCCTACATGCGAACACATGAAAAACACCTATATCTTTGTAACGAATGAATCTGCGCCTGCAGATTCTTGTCAAACAACTTTTGACGGAAGCGCATGGTCGTTTGGTTTAACACAAACTCAAGAGCTGTTGCTCAACCGAGGTCGTCTTCCCGATTTTCGCCCTATCGAAGGTGTAAATATCAACACAGAATTTCAGCAAGTACAGCTGAAATTCATTAGCCCATCCGAGATTGAACACTTCGACCATTTTCATCTAGAGGTCACAAATTGAAACATTTTTTGAGATCGATCTTGATGCTATTCTCACTGTTAGCAACTCGACACTCGGTTGCGAACGAAGTTTGTAATTTCAGTTTGATTATTAAATCTGGAGCAATAGAAAATTGCGAATCTATCGATTTACCTGATTCGAAAATCAAATGCCTCATGACGGTTTTTGGTACTGATTGGAAAATCAAGCTCGACAAAGATAGAAAACGATTTCAATCCGCGTCTGCAGATGCAAAAAGCGGACTTCGTCTTTGTTTCGGAAGAGCCTCGTTCAGCGTAATTTCGCACGAAGTTCAAATTTACAGATTTTCAAACGAAAAAACATTTAGACTTTCGGGAATTAAGCCAGGAACGGTTTCAAATATAGAAATTAGAAGTGGAGAACAAGCTTGTGGACTGAACGAAAATGGCGACATGATTCTGCGCCCGGACGATGTACTCGCAAAGTTCCTTCCGCTCGGAAAGTCTTTCAGTACCAATGGGTTCAGGTGCCAAAACGACAAGGAGTATTCAATCAGTGACATGCGGTTACTTCAGTCTACTGTTTTTTGTGGATTCAAAGCTGCGAAATCCACGGATTTCTTTGAGCGCACAACTGGCTTCTGGCACTTCGTTGCCGAAAACTCGGGTACACTAACCTACAAAGAAACGAACGGAAAAACTGTTCGGGTAAAAATCAAAGATGGCGAAGACTATCATATCAAACGCCCTGATCTAAATCCCTGCAAATGGGAAAAGTCTTCGAAAGAACTTCTCGAGCCTAGCTGGATCGACTAGAGGCTACGCAGTCGCTCGTCCAACTCTCAACTCCACACATCCCTGCCCCAAAGTCGGTAAAGAAATCTTTGTTAACAAAACACATTTGCATCGATCAGAATCAGAGAATGAAGCTTTTCACTCTAGCCACTGTCTTTTTCGGAATACTGCTGATCGCCGATCATTCCGTAGGTACGGAAACTGTCTGCAATTTTAGTGTTGTCTTGAAGCCGGGTCAGATTGAAAAATGTGAAGGTCAATTAAACTCAGAATTGACCAAGCAGTGCCTGAATCTTGCGTTTGGAAACGAATGGAACATATCGCTTCACGAAAAAAGTTCGAAGTTTAAATCTGCTACCACCATCGCGAAACCAGGGCTTCATCTTTGCTTCGGCCGCCAGAAACTTGAGACTGATTCCCACGAGATAAAAATCTATCGCGGCAAAAATGATAAAACTTTTAAGATTACAGGAATTGCGCCTAGTAAGATTTCAAATATATTGATTCAAGATAGACGAGTATGTGGCCTGGATGAGAATGGCGACTTACAGTTGAAACTCTCGAAAAAGCTAAGTCAATTTTTGCCCGTCAACGGACAAATAAGTGTTAAAAATTTTTATTGTCGCAACGATGCCGAGTTTTCACTAATGGGCTTCCGGTTGGCCGAACCCACTGTTTTTTGTGGATTCAAAGCTGCAAAATCCACGGATTTTGACGAACGCAATACTGGCTTCTGGCACTTCGTTGCCGAAAACTCGGGTACACTAACCTACAAAGAA
>JAXMMN010000223.1:0-5727 GCA_034366485.1 Bdellovibrionales bacterium | reverse complement strand
GCGCTGAAGTAGGCCGGGCCTTTGGTCGATCAAAAACTCGTATTTCTCAATCGGAGACAAAAGCTTCAGCTTATCGTTAAACTTCAAGGCGTAGGTTAACTTTTCCTCGGCGAATCTGCGGCAGACTTTTTCGAAACGTGGCTCTACTTCGACAGGCGATGAAACAGCCATTGTTGTAGGCTCTAGGCATTTGAGAAAATAGTTATCTTCATTTCCAATTTCGAGTGGCAGAAGTACAGGGTCGCCGTCGAGGTAAAATTCGGTGACCACCGGTCGCTCGCTTGATTTGTAAAAGGCGCAGACTGATCCGCTCAAAACAAAATACGCCAAACTCAAGTCGGTGATGATTTCATCTTTTTTATAACTTTTTACGATATTGGTGCGCTTAATTAGCTCGATGTCTTCTGCAGCGAGGTCGGCGTACCTTTTTATGAAGTCGAACAGTTTTTCCATGAGCGAATTCTCACCACCGGCACAAGGTTACGCAAGACAAACTTTTCGAACACTAACCAGCTGGCAGTGTAGCGACAGCAGTTGGAACCTCGGAGGAATACTGAAACGACACTTCCAACGTTCCGTCAAACTCATCAGCAAGTCCGTAATAATTGTTTAAAATCGTTGGCTCTGTGGTGAACTTCTCGCCCGGCTTTAATGTAGCAAAATCACTTTCATTCGGAGGGCCGAGACTCACCATTGGGCCGATGTACTTCATTGGCTTTTGATCCACCTTAACATCCAGTCGGATGAACCAGAATCGACTAATTACATGAACTTCTCGAGACGAAACATTAGTGAATTCCAGGGAGGCCCCAATGTGTTTGGGATTTACCGGCGAATCAGTCTTTCGAATACCAGGGGATTCCGGTTTCGGCTTGGCATTAGCTGCAGCCGTGCTGACGCCTCTCCACAGTTGAAGAGTCACGCTGAGTTCGTCTCGATGGATAAGACCGTGAGATATGAAATCAAAACTCTTTTTACTCATTTCATCTCCGCACTAAGGACTATACTTAAGCGTCCAGGTTCCCCGGTGATGCGACTCAAATGCATGATGTTGCGTGAGCTGAGTGTACGCCGAAAAAAATAGGTTGGGCGTATTGATGCCGCCAACTCGCAAGTCGAAATCGACCGAGCATTTTAGCGAGCTCTCTGGTGGGTGGCAATCTGTGTATCCTGGCCTGTGATTCCAGATGAGAACCCAACCGAATCCTCCTTGCATTGCCTTTGCCGGGAGAAGTCTTGAAACTTTAAATGGACCACTCTTTCTGCGTCCATATGGGAAAGACTCGGAATAATTGGACTCGTAAGAGATCGCGAAATCGAATCGGACACCAGTTCCCTCTTCGTGCCATGCGACGTCACTGATGCAAAGTGTTTCTACATATTTAAAATATGTCGGCGGCGGAGAATGAGCAGAAGTCGGTTCGGCCTTGAGGCAAGTTGTTGAGGACACGTCCGCACTCGCAAACGGCGAAAACAAAAGGAGGAAAACAAAAAGCTTCACATTGGCCCTTTCCCTTAAAAGAAGAGTGCCTACAAAGTCTTGTCGGTCTCAGACAACTCGGTCAACAGAGGATTTTGAAGACTTCGCCTACTTACTTCGCCGGGCTCTTCTAAAAAAGTCTTGATTCAATATCGGCACGCCATTCATGAACAACGGGATGGGCTCTACATCGTTACGAACGAATTCCATTCCTAAATTTGGCAACACTGTCTTTTCGAGAGGGACCGCGAGAAGTGCTTTCTCGAGTTCTACAATCTGAAGCCACGCGGCAGGCGAGATCGTGGGAGCTGCTTCGACAGATCTGGCAATGATTGCAACCGAGAGCGTGTCTACTTCTTGTACTTGCTCATGTACTTGTTCTTGTTCTTGCACTTGGAAGGTCCAACAATCAGCATTTTGCTGGCGAAGGATCTCGTCGATTTTTTTTAATTTGGCTGGATCTTCAAAGATAAGGCAGCAAACGAGAGCAGGAAAATACCGCTCGGTGCGTTGCGGAACTACTCCTGCATCGCTGAGCTCGTAAAGACGAAATTCTTCGAAGTAAAGGAGCTCAATGCCGCGATCCACTTTTTAGCGACTCGTCGGCTTTGATGACGAGATTCCCTCGTCGGATCGCACAAACTTCAAGGATTTTCCAAAGTCACTGTTCCGACAAGCTTCATCGGCACAGCAGCCATGAAGCGGTGCAAGGCTCATTGCGGCGACTTGGTGCTCCTGCTCTGTCTTTTTGTAATGATCCTGTGCTGTGGCAAGTACTAAGTGAGCTTCAGCGAGGGACTTTGCGTTCATGCGCTCCGGGTTTTTAAGTACGAGGTTTTGGCACTTTGTATCCTTTGGACAGTCGAATTCAATCACATAGCCCAATTCCCGCTGGTCGCGGGGAACATGGTTCAGGGCTATGCCCACAGGTGCGGGATCATTTTCGCCAATCCAAGACGACATCGATTTTCCAAGACGTGAACCAGGTTTGGAAATGGAGCAGGTTGCATCTTGGCATTCAGAAAATTGAACATTTCCTCGGAACAAAACAGGTCCGCCCTCTTGGGACGAAATAGCGTCTGCGAGTTTTGATTTTTCTAGTAGGCTCGCGAGCTCTTTGTATTCATCGTCATTGAGGCGCTTTTTGTTGAACGCTTGCACTCGTGGATTTTGACAGAATTCTGTTACCTTCGAGACTTGTGCATAAACAGGGTAGCGGCAGACGTCTCTGGCAATCTGGGCGATCTGTCCCTCTTGATGGGATTTATAGCGACCTAGCGCGTTTCGAATTTCAACAGCTTCTCGTTCGTAAAAGCGACTAACTTCTGAAACGGATTGAAACGTCGTTCGCTTGTCATCAAACATGCGAAAGATCACGCGACCATCGTTTGTCGTTTGGAACTCCAGCGGCTCTTTGTCGACCAGAATGCGTCCCTTTGCGCCGGTCGGCGTGCATTGAACATCTTTGGGGTTTCCAGCAACGGCATCCCACGTTTTGCGAAAAAAGCCGCCCGATGTACGCAGCAGTTTTTCCGCAGGATTGTCATAAGAGAGGCGCGTCTTCGCAGATACGACGTCAAACGAATATATTTGAGACTGGTAGGCCGCGTAATAAAATGCCGCTGCCTGCGATGTCATTCTTATGTCTTCTGTAGCTGCGAGCGCTTTCGAAATCGAGTTCTGAAGAATCTCGAAAATCAAATTGGCCGCCGTACCTGATGTCGAATTTGGTGAACGAAAAAACTGATTGAGAGATTTATACATGTTGCGATCAGCCGGGACTTTCCATTCTCGGCCGTTGATGTAAAAGACGCCGCTTGAATTTGGCTTCGGAAATATCCGAAAAACCTCATCATTTTTTTTGCTGAACATCACAAGCTGATCGAACTGCGCTTCGTAACGAACTTCTGACGGTTTCTTCCATCGGGCTAGCATGGATTTGATATTTTGCCGATCCGCTGTCGAGGCACTCTGCAATAGACTTTCGCGCATTTCATTTGACGGTTTTCCAGAGTTCAAGTCCTCGGCGAGCGCACTTGTGAAAATGGCAGCTTGAATTTTTTTATAATCATCATTGGCGGCGGCCGCCACACAGAAGTTCGAATACAGCAGCGTCGAAATGAAGGCGAGTGCCAATGTTGGCGCAAAGAGCCGTGAAGGCATGTCATACTCCCACTTAAAAGATCATGAAACTTAAGTATATTGCTGAAAGGACGTCAGTGGATGAACAAAAATGCTAGACCCGACGGAAGGCCTAGCAGACGTCGAATTGACTAAGAATATATCGCGTTATCTCGAAGCCGCTCTCAAAATCAAGCGGGTCTCTTGGGAGATCTAGCGGGGCGCCGTCAAAACCACGGTGCATCCTCGTAAGAGACTTTCGTGCATTCTTCAAATTGCGTTCTTGCCATTGTGGATTCGTGATGCGGGTAAATAGCTCATTGATATCCATCGCGCGAGTGACGGCGGCGCGATTGAGAGCCTTTTGTCCAGGTAGAACGTAGTCAACCGCACTGTTTATATCTTCCGGATTTACCAGCTCCAAAATAAGGTAGGTCGCGAACTGCGCTGCAATTAAGTAATTGCGGTAAACCGAATTTGAAGAACTCCACTTTTTAGGAACGTAGCCTGAGCGGTAAATCACTTTCATTCTTTCGAATGTCGAAGAAAGCTTTGGTCCGATCTGGTCCGCAAGGGCCAAATCCAGCATGACCACGAGGCTTTCTGCGAAATTCAGGTACTGACTGAGTGCTCGATCACCTTTTTCCGCAGGCGGAAGCAGTCGCCAAAGTATTCGATGATTTTGTTCATGAAAGACAGAAATCGTATTGAAGCGCTCGAGTGAAAGAATCTCTTCTTCAGGATCGTGAACATCGTGACTGCTTTTGGAAAACCAAACGAGCTCGGTGTGTGCCGGAGTGTAGTCAATTTCATCGGCGAAAAGATCTTGCGCGCTCAGCGACCGCATCGTGGATGAAATTCTAGGAGAATAGCGCCCCCCCCAGTTCTGCGTACTGTTTTCGGCTTTCGCGATAAAGTGGACTTAGCGTCAACAGCTGCAAGTCGAAAGGGTATTCATAAAGCGCTAGCCGAGAATGTCTTCCGCTTGCTGGAACCTTTAATAGTTTGCGTGCATCATTTAAAAAGTGTTTTACGTCGGATTCTGTCAGAGACACCTAGCCTTCACATTCAAAAGTGCCGTCGGGCTTTTTGGTAATTGTGAAGGGAAACTTCGCAGATCGCAAAAGACCTTTCCAGGGGGGCATCAACTTTTTTCGCTTCGCTAGCGCGGAGGAATAGTCTGAATGGTAGCTACCCATGGCCCATGCAAACTCAAATTCGTATTTGCCTGGCTTGAGGTTCTCAAATTGTTGGTCACCAAGAACAGCTAGCAGCGGAGAGTTTTTTCCCCCAGGTTGTCGGATCACGAAAGAAGTTAAGTAGATAGCGGTGTGTGGCGCAACGATTTGGAAATTTTCGTCCGCCGGCTTCCTGGCGGATCTGTCCTGTGAGCCATCTTCATTCACACGATCGTCCCTAGGTAAAAGTTCTTTTGCTCCTTCGGCCCAAAGGCGACCGTCCGTTGAAATTTGAAATGCGTCGTCGCCGGGAAGCGTGTCGCTTCTTTGAACAAGCTGGGGCTTCTCGGAAATATTGACCAGGCGAATGTCGACACGTTCGATGGCATCAGCGTAGGAGGTGTGGCCCTTTCCGGGAATCAATTGCATTTCGATTCGAAAAGGAACTTCGGTTTCTGTCGCCATAGCGAATGTTCCCCATGTAAGTACAATCAGAAAAATGATTTTCGCCATAAGTTGAATCTACTTTTGCAAATCGACGAAATGCTGTTCAGCTTCCGGCATCAACAAAAACTCGGTTGGACTGAATTGCTTGCCGTAGGCTCCGACGTTTCGAACGACCAGAAGATCGCCCACCTCGATGCCATCCAGCAAGGCTTCTCGAACAATAAGGTCCTGGGAGTGGCACGTCGGACCTGCGATAGAAACTAGTATGTTGCCTGGAAAACGTTCGCCGCCGTCTTTTTTGAGAACTGCGAACGGAAGATTGGTTCGAACCACTTGTCCCACGCCACAGGCGATTTGACATTGAGAATATCCGCCATCGGCGATGGCGTAAGTAATGGTTTTGTCGGCTCCGCGTGCGGTTTTCTTACTAAGTAGATGTGCAACAAAAAATCCCGCTTCGCCAACAAGGTATCGGCCCAGCTCGACAGCGAATTTGAATTT
>JAXMMN010000222.1:0-3689 GCA_034366485.1 Bdellovibrionales bacterium | reverse complement strand
ACGACGTAGCCGTGGTAGGGCTTCGCCGTACGGAACACGACTTTGAAAATACTCGGCTCGACAAGATCAATCGGCACAGGCTTGTCACCGTGAACGGACAAAAAGAGGTCATTCCATTTCCAAGGCATGAGATCGCCATCTTTGAAAAGCAAGATCATGGCTGTTTCAAAAATGTTGCAGGCCTGCATGATTGCTTGCGCACCTGCTTCATCAATCGAACGACATTGATCCAAATGAATTGGATCAAGTTTACCTACGGCAATGGACTTGTTGAGGTAGGCGGCTTGTGCGCCATTGCCTGGTCGCTCTTGATGAATGGCCGGATTGTTTGCGCCAAACATACTTGTTACGGGTGTTGGATCAAGTCGTCGACTCTTCGTTTGCGTTCCAGTAGTGACGCCAGACGCTGTTTGGTCATTCGCATTGGCGGAGTTGTTTTGAATGCTAACAGCTTTTGTCGCATCAAAGCCTGGGCCAGAGGCTGATCGCGGTTCGAACGCATTTCCAGTTGTTTTTGGCGGTGCGCTGGACGCCGGTTCAAACAAAGGCTTTCGAATTCGAGCAGTGACTGGCGCATCGACTTGAAGTGCAGGTTCAGGAGTTTTGACCGGATCTGGATTTGGCATAACAGCGGACGGATGAGTTTTGTCCAAATCCTCGAGGCCAGGAATCGAGTTGTCGTTGGCAGAGATCGCCGGTTTTTGACCGAATGTTTTGTCAGAAAAAGGCGACGCTTGCGAAACTGTTTCGTTTTGCGAAGGAGGGAAGTTCTCGTCGCTCGACGTGTCACTTCCGGTAAGGTTGCCCGCAAATGGAAGACCTGGAATCTCTGCGTTGAAGCCCGGCTTCTTGGGCTCGGTCGCGGCCGGTCCCGTAGGCATCACAAGTGCGGCCAATGGATCGTCGTCGACGTTCTTGATCGGTTCGAGAGAAAGTGCTGCTGGGTCCGCCACAACTTCTGGCTGAACCGTTGAGCTCACGCCCGAGTTTGTTTCTCGATGTTTATCAACAACTTCGTCTTTACCAGTTTCAAAGTTGTGTACAAGTGTTCCGCCCTCGGGGGCATTTTCATCGTCAGAAGCAGAGTGAGTTTGCGTTTGTGTCGTGGCCTGAGATGTTTGAACAGGGCTCTGTGAATCGGTTTGCGGCAATTCAAAACTGACATCGCTACCGTCTTCGTCGGTTTCAGCAGCGGGTTGTGGTTCAGAGTGTATGTTGTCTTGGTGAGAAAGATTGAGCCCGTTGAGTCGAGAAAGTTCCGCAGGATCAAAAGACAAACCTTCCGGAATAACCAATCCCTCTGGTGCGCTGTGTTCGTCGATCACAGGAAGCGCATGATCGTCGCCGATTGAATCGGTGTTTGCTTGGTCGCTACCACCTTTTTGATTCAACAAATCAAGTTCACGGCTCAGCGCCGCAAACGGATCGCCATCGTCGACTTTCGGAGCTACTTTTATCGGCTCTGGTTTCGTTTCTGGTTTTAGTTCTGGTTTAATTTCTGGTTTCGCGGCAGCTGGCGCGACTTGAATTCTTGGATTGGAAACACTGGCGTGATCCACGCGCTCAAAAAACTCACGGAGGGCCGTCGGAGTCGCGAGCACAAGTCGATGTCTACGAGACAGCGCTAGCTCTGAGTTCGCCGTTGTGATTGCCACCAAAAGGACATCGTCCCATTCCGCAAGCGGCATACAGGTGGCGGACCAAGGGTGAAGTTCTTTCACTCGTTCCCAAAAAACTAAATCCGTCGGTGCTTCGAAAAAGGCTTTTCGAATGACCGGAATCTCAAAAGCTTGGGATTGCCATTTGGTGAAGGCTTCTTCGGTGAAGTGCCCCTGTTGAACGCACCAAAGCACAAATTCGATGGATTGTTCAGCGGTTGCGGGGTTCATTTCAGACGCGCGTATAGGTGAACTTTGAGAGAAATCCTCCCAAAAGGCTTCGAGTAAACTGTCATCGATCTTGAAATGATCGCGCCACGAGGGGCTTAAAACCATGGTCACCTTGGTCTGTTTATCGGCCATCCGGGCGACTTGATTGAGAATTTCGCAAGGGAACTAGACGTGGTCCAGGTAGGGTTTGAGTAAGGCCCCCTGAATGTGCTAGTTTCCGTCGGAATATGGACCACTTAACGCAAGGCTCCAAAAAGCAAATCTACCTGGATCACAATGCGACAACTCCGCCGGACGCAGAGGTCCTTGCGCGCATTTCTATTTGGGCTCGCGATTGGGGTAATCCCAGTTCCATTCACCAAGCGGGTCGAGGTCCTAAAGCGCGACTTCGCGATGCGCGAAGCTCGGTCGCATCGATGATTGGTGTCTCAACTTTAGAAATCATCTTCACTTCTTGCGGCTCGGAATCAAACAGCACGGCAATTTTGGGATCGCTACAAGCACTTCGCCGTCGCGGTGATTTGCGTCGCCACATTTTATCGAGTCCGATTGAACATCCAAGTATTCGTCGAACTCTTGAGAGTTTGAAATCCGATGGCTATGAAATCGAGTACGTCCCTGTCGATCGTTCCGGTCTAGTATCGGCGACCGCGTTCTCGTCACGTATTCGTCCCGGCGAAACAGTTTTGATCACCTGCATGTTGGTGAACAACGAAACCGGTGTCATACAGCCGGTCAAAGAAATCGTGCAGGCCGCGAAACTCAATGGTGTTTTGGTGCACACGGACGCGGTTCAAGCACTAGGTAAAACGCCTGTTAATCTGGCCGAGCTTGGTGTGGATTACGCCTCTTTTGCCGGTCACAAGTTCTACGCACTTCGCGGTGCTGGCGTTCTTTTTGCGCGAAAGGGTGCACCACTTGATCCGCTGATTCAAGGTGGCGGACAAGAGCGCAATCGGCGTGGTGGAACTGAGAACACGCTGGCGATCGCATCACTTGGTTACATGTGCACGCGAGCCAGCGAAGTCAGCGAACGCAGTCTTAAGATGGCTAAGCTTCGCGACTATTTTGAAGCTCGTGTTCTTTCGGAAATACCAGAGGTCTCGGTCACTGGTAAAGAAAGTCCACGGGTAGGATCGACGTCGAGTCTTTTGATTCCTGGCATCGACGGAGAAACGCTTTTGATGAGTCTTGATATGGAAGGCATTGCAGTTTCCACAGGTGCTGCGTGCAGTTCCGGAAGTCCCGAACCTTCGCCAGTACTTTTGGCTATGGGCCTATCTCGTGAAGAGGCGCAATGTTCGCTTCGCGTTGGAGTCGGTTGGTCGACGACGTCGGAAGAGATTGATCAGTTCATCGATGTACTTAAAAAAGTTGTTCAACGCTTGAGAAGCTTACGAGGTTGGGAAATGTCGGAGATCGAGGTCCTCAATGCGTAGTGGAGTGCCTACTGAAGCGAACGTTGGAACAATTGGATTCGTAGACCGTGCGCCCGTTGGACCCGATGGTCGTCGTCGACGCGTTCTTGTTGCGATGAGCGGTGGCGTAGATTCGTCGGTCGCGGCAGCGCTTTTGGTCGAGCAGGGTTACGATGTTGTCGGTGTCACGATGCAGGTCTGGGACTACACAAGTTGCGACATTGAAGAAGGAAACGGTACCTGCTGTTCAAGTCTCGATGTCGACGACGCACGAGCTGTTGCAGATCGTTTAGATTTCCCATTTTACGTTGCCAATTGTGAAGCAAAATTCAAAGCGTCGGTGATTGACCCGTTTGTCGAGGGTTACCTTAAAGGGCAAACA
>JAXMMN010000221.1:0-10996 GCA_034366485.1 Bdellovibrionales bacterium | reverse complement strand
GAACATGTGCCGGCGACATAGCGACGTGTGTGTGCCCATGAGATATACCAGTTTGGTTTTTTCATTGGCGATATTGTTTTTCGTTGCAGCGCCGAGGACTTCGTTTGCCGCCGAACTTCACCAAACATGGTCCTCGGTTCGCGCGATGGGCATGGGCGGGGCTTACACAGCGGTTGTGGACGACGGCGATGCGCTCTTCTACAACCCAGCCGCATTGTCGCGTGTGTCCGGCGTCGAGTGGACGATCATGGATCCGCGCATTGGCGTAAACGGTCCACAAGCCCTTGAAGTCGCCGCTATTGCATCCTCGGGTTCGACTCTTGCCGACACACTGACCGATCTTTATGGAAAGGCCATTTGGGTTGGCGGCGGCGGAAAAACATCGTTTGTGATGCCGAACTTTGGCTTCGCCGCCTTTAGTAACGGCGACGTCGGAATCAACTTGCAGAATCCGGCGTTTCCGGAACTGAACCTGAACTATGTTTTCGACTATGGAATTGCACTCGGTGGTGCCATCGACTTCATACCGAACGTATGGTCGATCGGGCTCGTCGCAAAACGTATGAATCGAACAGGAACAAATCTTCCTGTTGGTCCATCTGTCCTCGCCTCGTTGGATATCGATTCCATTAAAGATCAGTTGAAGAATCGCGGGACTGGATACGCACTGGACATCGGCACCATGCTGACGATTCCATCGCCCATTCAGCCGACAGTTTCGTTTTCCATTCGAAACTTTGGTTACACGGCATTTTCCTTTGAAGAGGGCGTGCAGGCACCGCCGCGGTCGGATCCAGACATGACACTTGGAGGATCGCTGACGTTTGACACTCCTCTCTTCAATATTACAACAGCGATGGACTATCGATTTTTGGATCGAGCGGACATTCAAATGGGAAAAAAACTTCATCTGGGTGTCGAGTTCGATTTGCCGTTGATCCAACTGCGAGCCGGGCTGAATCAGGGCTACTATACTGCCGGAGCGACCTTCGATATGGGAGTTTTGGCTTTTGATGCAGCAACATATGGCGTGGAGCTAGGAGAGTACCCTGGGCAATTGGAAGATCGCCGGTATGTTGTGCAAATGACATTGCAAATCGGATTGGACCTTGGCCTCTTTGGCGGCAGTTCGTCAGATGGCTCTGGCTCGAGCGGAAGCGGCGGAAGTCGCCGAAAACTGAAGCAACGCCGCTAGGCGAGTCTTGCCTGAAGGTGTGTCCTCGATAAAACTTGGCGTCATGCTTACTATTGTCCGCGTGCAGAGCGGTTTAGATCGCCGCGAGCTTTTAGAAAAATTCGACGGACAATCTGCGACGTGGGTCGTCAGCGACGTCCGCAGTAAACTTGCGATTCAAAAGCGCTTGCTGCAGCAAAATGGCTTTGCAAGCGGACCTTCCGTTCTTCGCGCAAGTGAAGTTTGGACGCAGTTCCTGAAGCGATTGAAGCCGGATTTGCAAATCGTCTCTCGTGAACTGGCACTTGCCAGCATTGCCGAGCTTTTGTCGAAGCGCCCCGAGCCTTGGCTGCAATCACCCGGCGCATCGAAAACCGCGTTCGAATATGTGCGACAACTTTTGCCGCTCCTTGCTGCGAACTCGATCGACGGGACTACGGCGGCACTTGTCGGTGACTGGTTTTCACAGGAAGAACACGAAGCTTCGAAGTCTCGCTGGAAAATTTGGTTTGATGTCGCGGAAGAGATTTGGACGGGGCTTCTTAAGCAAAATCTTTGTGCCGCAAGCTGGGTCGCCGGAATTTTGGTGGCCAGCCGAGAGCAATTGACCGAACTGTCTGATCGAAACTATGTGATCGATCTCGGCGCGGAATTAAGCCACGTCGAAGCAGAACTACTTTTGTCGATCGCAAAGGAAAGGCACGTCACAGTTTTGAGACCTGCACCACATTGGGAAGCCGACTATCCAGAGGGGCGCCTTGCGGCCGATTGGCTGACGAAAAATGCGGAAAGCCGTGGAGTTCCATTCTCGATCGTTGACGCCACAGCAAAAGGATCGGGTGCTCAAAATATTGCACCGATTCCGACCACCTTTGTTTATAAACGACTTCCGTCGGCGTCTGCTGAAATTAAAGAAGCGGTGGCTCGGGTTCGAGAATGGCTTGAGCAAGGTGTTCCGGAAACACAGATCGCCATTGCGGCGCCAGATTTGGAAGCGTATTGGCCAGTTCTGTCGCTTCATTTAGAAGTTGAAGGAATTTCGACAAGTAAAGCTGTGGTATCTGCGCTGCATTCTTTTCCAGATATGATGAAGTGGCTAGCGCGACTTCGCGTGCGAAGCGGAATTCCGGATTCAAGGGATCTTGAGATGGATGTCTTTGGTGACCTTCAGCCAACAATGACATTTTCTGGCTTTCGAGAAATTTTCTCGCGGGTTTATGAAGTCGAAGATTTAGATCTTTCACCGGACGTTTTAAAACATTTTAAAACTGAATTTAGCGATACGGGGCGTTGGCAAGATGAAGCCATCGATCGCGACCAGTTTCTGGCGCGGGCTGTTTCGTTGCTGCGCCTGACCGATGAAGTTAGCCGTGCGATTCGTGCGCTAAAAGCAGTTTTAGAAGAATGTCCGCCGGATTTGAAGTTCAAGACTCCGCAATGGGTTAAATATCTTTCTGAGGCGATTGCGAAAGTAGAAGTCGCAGTTATTCCCGCCGACCCTCGTGGAATTTGGTGTTTGAATCTTGGTTCACTTGAAGGCGTTGAATGCACTCACCTTGTCGTTATGGGCCTTCACGAAGGCGCTCTGCGCTCGCAGCATGGGACCGCGGTTCAGACGACAGACCTTCGCGGAATTGAACGCGATCTCGGATTTGTGATCGACGGAGAAGATCGCAAACGCACGGAGTTCGAGGCTCGCTGGATTTTGTCCCAACCGCGAACGATCACACACTTGCTATTTTCAGACACGGATTTAAACGGAACGGTGCAGACCCCATCCTGGACTTGGATTTCTGGAGCGTGGTCGGAACAGAAAAAAACCCCAGAAATTGAAGTTCCGCTTCCGACCCGTTTTGACCAACAGATGTCGAGGCCATTTATTACGTTGGGCTCTGAAGCTCAGCGCACACGGTTGAAGTTTGAACGGGGCGAAACAGGCGTAACGGAACTTAAATCCTTTGCGGCCGATCTTGTGACGAGTCTGTCTGCGACGACCATCGATCAGGTTTCAAAGTGTCCGCTGCAGTTTGCATTTCGTCGAATCCTCGGACCGCGCGATCAGGGTGAATTGGATTTAGATGCGGATTCTAGTCGTCAGGGGCGACTGCAACATAAGGTTTTTGAGTACCTTGGCAACGCTCAGTGGTCTTCGATGTCGGATTCCGAAATCATTGAAGTCGTAGAAAAGGCGAAGGTCGACGTCGAAGCAATGGATAAAAAGCCACTTGTTCGATCGCCGCAAGCGTGGTTCTCGCTTCGCCGCCGAGTCGCGAAAGTGGCGAGGTGGGTTTTAGAGTTCGAACGCGAGCAGCGAAGAAAGTTTCCTGACCTTAAAACTGTGGGCTGCGAAGTGTCCTTTGAGGGAACGATTGGAACTCGCGGTGTTAAAATCCGCGGACAAATTGATCGCGTCGACAGCCTGGCAGATGGACGCACCATTATCGTCGATTATAAGAATCGATCCTACACTCAAAACTTTGCGCAGTGGTCGAAGAAAAACTTTTGGCAGCCTCTGGTGTATGCCTACGCATTTGAAAACGGCTGGACGAAGCTTGCGCCCGGCAAACTTGCGGCGGTTTTTATCTATGACATTTCTCAGCGCGAGCGTGGCTCGGGGCTGCGGCTGCGCGATGGAAATGAGGACCTTTTCGAATTCACTTCGCGCAGTAAGGGGCAAACGCGAAGTGACGTTGATCAATCGCTAGGTGATTTGGTGGATCAAGTCGATAAGGTCGTGGAAATTTTGAAAGCCGGTCACTTTCGACCTGAACCTTCTGATCCGAAAGAGTGTGATCGGTGTCAATGGGCGCAAGCGTGTCGCGCTCCACACTTGGAGCTTGCAACATGAGCGAACTTGATCTTCACCGAAGTCCGATTGGAAACTCGCTTTGGCGAGCGGGTGCCGGCGCAGGCAAAACCTATAATCTTGTTGAGCGAGTCCTTCGGATCGAACAAGAGTGGCGTAAAAATCCAGAAAATCAGGGACGATCGCCTCGGTTGGTCGTAACAACCTTCACACGCATGGCGACACAGGAATTGCGAATGCGTTTGATGGAAGCAGCGCTGAAGTCTGAACGACAGGCCGAGCTGATTCCCTTTGTGACGTCGAGAAGTCAGCTGTTCGTGACAACCATGCACGGAGTGATGGATTCGTTTCTTCGGACTTTTGGTTCCGAAATCGGTCTCGAGCCTGGATTTCGTGTTGCGGGTCCCGACGAATTGGAAACGCTCATTCGCAGAGTTGGCAAGCGCGTTTTTTTTCCAGAACAAGTAGGTGGGCAACCAACTGGTCAGGACGCTAGCCAGACTGCTGGCCAAGAAATAGATATCATCTTAAGTGAGTTTAGCTTCTCGGCGGCGCTCTCGCTGATGAATCGAATTTCCAAAACGCGGCGCGAGTTTCAGTTCTCTGATCGTCCCGCAAGACCGGCAGAGAGGGCCGATTTTGAAATAGCACTTCGTCGCTGCCTCGCTGAGCGCGCTCAATCACTTTCCGAGCTCATCAATGAAATTGAGGAAAAGCAGCCGTCGGATAAATGGAATGAATTCTTAGATTGGTTAAATCGAGGCCTTTCGATTTTGCGTATGGCGGCAACGGTCAGCTTGTCTGAGCAATTGAACTCGATACTGGAATGGCACGAAGCTGCGCCAAAGTTTCAAAATGCACGAGCGAACAAAATTGAGTTTCGTGCTGGTGAAAAGTGGAAGGATCCGATCAAAGCCATCGTTCAAGAGGTGGAAAGCGCCATTAAGGATCTTGCTGCGATCGAAAAGTTTGTCTCTTTGAACCTTTCGCTGGCCACCGTCGAAGCACGCTTCACCGATGAGATTCGCGCCGAAAAGTTTCGAAGCGGACTTATCGAATTAGAAGATTTGGAATTGCTTTCGATCGAGCTGATTCAAAAATCGCCGCAATCCGCGCGCTCTTTTTCTGAATCGTGGGATCATTGGCTGATCGATGAGTTTCAAGACACTTCGCCGAGACAGGTTCAGCTCATTGAAGCATTGGCAATCGGAAAACCTCAATTCATTGTCGGTGATCCACAGCAGAGCATTTACCTGTTTCGAGGCGCGCGGCCCGGAGTGTTTGCGGAACGTGAGGCGACAGCTCTCAGCCGCGGTGACGAGCGAACGGAATTGATGGGCAATCGTCGCTCAAGTCCTGGCGTGATGAAGTTTATCAATCACGCGGTTGGACGGCTAGAGGGCGAGTTTCAGGAAATGACGTCCGTCCGAGCCACTCAAGAAAATGAAGGCCGAAGACCTCTTTCGATCACGAGTCCCTTTGGAGAGGCGAGTGTTTTACTGCTTCCTCCGGCGACGACGCCAAATGAAAAAGGTGAGCAGAAGCCCTTAAAGGTCGATGAGCTGCGGCGTCTTGAGGCTGGACGCTTAGCCGCTGCGGCGAAAAGCTTACTTTCCCGGGGAGCATCGCCAGCGTCGATTGCTGTTCTTGGTAGGTCCAATCGTGAACTCACCCTAGTTGCGAGAGAATTTTCCAAAGCCGGTTTGCCATTTCAGGTTCATACAGCGGGTGCGTATTCGGATCGCTTAGAAACCGCAGATCTGTGCGCGCTTATTGGATTTCTTTCGAACCCACACGATGACGAAAACCTGATTCATCTCGCAAGAACAGCCTGGTTTCCGATTGAAGAGCAAACCTTGGCATTGGGCTACAGGCGGGAGAGTTCGCTTTGGAGCACGATTGAAAGTGCTAAGCTTCCGCCGGAAGAAGATGTCATGGTTCACGCGCTTCGCACCGCCCTTCACACCGTGCGAGAGCGCGGGGTCGTTCAGGCCTTTCGCGAAACACTCGGCAGCTGTGACTTTTTCTCGTGGTGCGGAGTATTGGACCCCAGTGGGCGTCGTGAAGCCAACGTGTTGAAGTTCATTTCGAAACTCTCGGTCGCGGAACGGCAAGCAGGTTTTTTACCGCGAAAGTTCTGTGATGAAGTCATGGGTGGGGGCGATCGCGGCGGAGAGTCTGAATCCAACGATCGCGATGCGGTCGCGGCCATTAAACCAGACCGAATACACCTCATGACAATTCACGTGTCCAAAGGCCTCGAGTTCGATCATGTTTTTCTTCCGTTTCTTGCTGATTCGACAAAAAAGTCTGCGGGCCGAGATTCTAAATTCGTGTTTCATGAAATCGATCGTGTCTGGACGGCGGGGATTTCCATCGACGAGGAAGGTGGTTTTTCTGCCGGTCCCGTGATGCGAGATTGGGCGAACACGATGGCAAAATGGAGCATGGAAGAGCAGCGTCGACTTTTGTACGTCGCTGTGACTCGTGCCCGTGAATCACTTCTCTTGTCTGCGACGGTTGACATGGAAGACGGACTCAAGCCTGAAAGCTTTCTTGGTTTTCTCAGTTTAGATCTTTCGCAAGGCGATCACGAAAGCTACAGAGTGCTCACGGACGCAGATCTCGAGGCGACCTCCGTTTCGACTGTGCAAGAGGGTCATTCGGTAATTGAAATTCGCTTGCCGTGGATTCGTTCGCGGGAATCTACTGAAAGCACAGAGATCGTTTCTATGTCGGTCAGTCGACTTCTAGATCTCGAGCAAGAGGTGGTCGCCGAAAGGAACGCGAGAGAAGCGAAGTTGCACGCCTCCGCGAATAGCGATCCTGCCATTGAATCCTTCAAGGCTTTGAAAATGGCGGATGCCGCCGCACGCGGAACGCGGTTACATCGAGTTTTTGAAATGGCGCAAGCAGACTCCACGATCACAAAAGAAATTATGGCGCGTGAAATTGCGCGCTGGTTTCCAGAGAAAGATCAGGCGGACGCGATGGCGGCGCTGCGCTGGGTTTTAGAACTGAAGTCGCCAGAAATTTCATCGATTCTTGCAAATGGTGAAGTCGAATGGAGCTTCACTTACAAGGCGGAAGCGCCGGAAATTCTTCAAGAGAAATTGAAAGGTCCTATTGCGATCGAGGGCCAAATCGATCTCTGGGGTCGAGATTCTGCGGGAACACTTTGGGTGCTCGATTACAAAACTGGAAGTTCAAAGTACGCCGACAAAGCACTTCGGCAGTTGGAATACTATGCAGCGGCTCTCATCGCTGGAGGTATTGCGAGAAAGTCAGAAACGATTCAATTGGCGGCGCTGTTTCCGTTTTCGAAAGAAGTTATCACTCAGTCACTTGTGGGCCAGTAAACTCAAGGACGCGTGATCCCAGCGGCCCGGTGACGGTCAGCTTCATCGTTTGGTTTTCGATGGCACTCATACCGACGGGAAATGAAAACATGTACGGGGTGTTCCAACGCGTATGAAAAGGGAATAGCGCTTGAAGCTCGGCGATCAAACGTCGATCTTTTTTTGCCTGCCCGACGTAGCGTCGTCCTCCAACATCAAGAAAAATTCGCCAGATTGATTTTTTGTCCGCCAAGTTGTCATTTCGTCGCTCCGGAGTTGCGAAGCTAACAAACACGGCGGCCTCGGCGCTGTTTTCTTGTGTGGCTTTTTCTCGTTCGCTTGAAACCTGCGCTGCATCCCACTGGTAGTATTCGGCCTGACGTTGCACCAGGGCTTCTCGGACAGCCGTATTCAAAATGGTCGCCTTGAGTTCGAACGTGTTGAAGAGCCCGGCAAACTCGGAATCCCCAGACGAGTTGGCTTCGATGACTTCAATGTGAGACTTCGGCACGTGGATCGATTCTGGCCCCGATGTTTTCAATGGCGATGAGGCAGTCGATTCGTTCGTGTTTGAAGTACTTGAACAACCGGCACCGACCAAAAAACCTGCGAGAATAATGGCACAAAGAGTAAAGGACCGAATCACTTTCCACCTCCGACGACCAAACCTAGAAACGCGTCGATATCTGACATCACTCGTTCGCGATCAAAGTCGTTGAGAACTTCGTGATAAGACTTTTCGTAAACAATTAGTTTTTTCTTTTCTGCCCCGATGCGCGGAAAGAATTCTTCTGTCGCAGGACGGCTGACGATTTTCTCGTCGCCAGCAGCCACCACAAGAGTTGGAATTTTAATTCTGTCCGCCAGCTGGTTCACTTTTTCAAAACCCTCTAGCATGCCGAAATACATCGCCGGTGAAATCTTGTCGTGGCGCATAGGATCCGATGGATACTTCTTCCAGAGAGATTCGTCGTGAGTCAGGTGGTCGTAGCGAATGTCATTCGGCAACGTCACCTGTGGGAGGAACTTCATCAACGCCTTTGCCGCCATTTCTTTGAGAGCGGGAATAGGCATTGAAATTCCAAGAGCCGGAGAACTTAACACACACGCGACGGCCGGTGCGGCTTCACCTTGGTCAACGAGGTAGCGCAAAGTAATAAGTCCTCCCATCGAATGACCAAACATCACGATCGGAAGCTTTGAGGTTTTTAAGGGGCCCGACTTCAAGTAGCGGACGAAACGATCGAGATCTCGGCTGTAGCGATGAAAGTCGTCGATGTAGCCTCGGCGTCCTTCACTTCGGCCATGCCCGCGAAGATCGAGCGCATAAATGTCCCAGCCTCGAGGAACAAAATCTCGCGCGAAGTCGTTGTAGGCTTCCGAGTGCTCGGCAATTCCGTGAGTTAAGACTAAGGTCGCGCGTGCCGAGGCGGTTTGGTTGGTCCACGATTGATAAAACAGCTCTTGGCCGTCTCGCGTGTTTGTATTCGCGGGAGAGTCGCCGTGAAAGTAGCCTTCGGTACGATTGATCATAGAGTTGATTGTCCGATCTCGACGTGGATGCGGTCAAGGTTGGCGACGAAGGTTGAATAGGCTACCGTCTAAAGTATGTCGACAAATGTATGTTCAAAAGGTCTTGTTGAAGTGATGACCAGGATTATTTTGCTGGTCGGGGCGATTTGCTTCGTTGCGCTAGGTAGACCGTCTGACGCCGGTGCCCAAGAAGGTGGCGGCGGCGCCGAGGGCGGATCTGAATTTTCCCTTTTCATCGGCAGCATGCTGCCAAACCAAATTGACGGCGTGACCGAGATTCTTCCTGTATTCGGCGGTCGGTACGGACTACCGACGGCAAGACTTGGTGTGGCGGAATTTGGCTTTGGCAACACTCACGCGGAAGGCGTCGATTTCACCACTTTCTCGGCTTCTTTGCGCGCCGATCTGCCAGCGATTGATACCTTTATCGGTTTTGTTTATGGCGGTCTCGACATCAGCTACTTTCGCCCGGCAGGATCGGAAGATCGAAAAACTGATACCGGACTCCACGTTGGAGCGGGACTCTCGGTTTATGCCAGCGACACGCTTTGGTTTCGAAGCGATTTAAAGTTCAACGCCTCACCAGGTACCTCGCTTTCGCTTCTATTTGGAATTGTATTTCAATCGCCCTGAAAATGAGCTCTCTTAACGAAACATTCGAGCCGTCGAAAAAATCGAATTCGCTCGAGACCATTGTTGAGCCATCCTGTCGTGATACAATAGTGGCTATTGAATTTGCCAGAGTGATGGGCGCGGTGAGCGTTTGCGCTTAACACCAAGCCCATGCGCACAAGGGCACGATGCCACGGTTGAGATTCACCAGCGAGATGAGCCATTTTGTGAATTTCGTTAGTCATACACAAAAACAGGAGAGCAGGGGCGACGGCTCCTAATGTGATTTGATCGACCGTCCCTCGGAGCAGAAAATAAATCGAAAACCAAGATATACCAACAAGTAGAAAAGAACTTCCGTTGGTTTCAATAAAGTCATGCCGAGTGATCGACGCGGGGTCGACGTGGTGTTCGCGAAACGGTCGAATGAGGCTGGCGCCCAAGATCGGCCAGGACTCATCACCAAAGGTGTCAGCGAACCAGTGCACAGTTCCGGAAACGAAATCGGCCGCAATTAAGCCGCCGAAGAGGGACACCATCAAAAGACCCAACGAGAAAAAAGATAAATCGAGACCATTGAAAAGCAACCAGTGCCCGTGAAGAAGCGCAAACGAGCCCAGAATTAACCCAAGCTGTTCGATTCGACGGTAGGTCATTTCACCTCTGAACGTCTACCGTCGGTAGGTCGGTCATACGTGCCGAGGAGGTGATCCCAGAGGCTCGAGGTATTCCCAAAGCATTTGTCCCAGCGATGATCATGGTGATGCAGATGATACTTTCTGATGTACCGAATATAGGGATTCTTTGTGGTGCTTCGGTGAATGAGAAAGTGAACCCACTCGTAGAAGTAGTAGGCACACACAAAACCGGCCCCGAAAACACCAAAGTCAGCACCTAGCAAAAACCAACTGGGAATGAGGATTCCGGCCGAAAGCGGGAGAATCATCAAGGGACCCGCTGTGATCACGCGCGGGTCTTCCATTTCACGATGGTGATAAATGTGAAACGACTCTACAAATGCGCGCAGTTTCTGACCGCGAATTTTTCCGTGGTACACCCAGCGATGAACGGCGTATTCGAAAAATGTCCAGGCGAGGATTCCTGCAAAAAATGAAATAGCGATACGAAGAAAGACAAACTCAGTGCCTGCAACGAGCCCCGCTCCTGAAAAAGAAATCAAGGCATGGCGAACCAATAACGCCAGGATCGGAACCACGATGACTGCATTCCAACCAGGGTGGGGGCTTGCAAGCACCTTCAGCCATTGCTGGTTGGACTCAATCCAAGTTCGCGTCGGTGTTGATATTGGTTTCACAAAAGCCAACCTTCTGGTTTTAAGCAAAGTTGTTTCAGCTGTCGAACGAACGCAGCAATATGAAACCCATCAACGATTCGGTGGTCAAATGTCATTCCCAAGCGAGCGACGCGTCGAATGACAATCACGTCATTGCCTAAGGAATCTTGTTCGACGACTGGTTTTTTCTGAACCGAGCAGATCGCAATGACGCATGGAATTCGCGTGTACGGCGCGAT
>JAXMMN010000220.1:0-4087 GCA_034366485.1 Bdellovibrionales bacterium | reverse complement strand
TGAAAAGCATGTTGGGCCAGACGGTCGAGCATTCGAGCGCTGCGCTTCGATCCTCCGAAGAAAGCTATCACGAAGCGGCAAGCGGACAAAAGGTGATTGATGAGCTGCGAATTGCAATGCTCGATATCGAACGCGCCTACGAAGAGCTTGAAGAAGTTAACCGAGTTGTTTCGTCAATCCGAACAAAAACGAATGTGATTAACGACATCGTTTTCAAAACCCAGCTTCTGTCTTTCAACGCATCGATTGAAGCGGCGCGTGCCGGACAACACGGACGGGGCTTTTCGGTGGTTGCTGCGGAAGTTGGGAAGCTCGCAGAGGTCAGCGGCGTCGCGGCTCAGGAAATTGGAAAGCTGCTTGATCAAAGTACCAAGAAAGTGGCGCAGATTGTTCAGTCGACCAAGTTCAAGGTCGAATCTGCGAATCAGATGTCGCTTAAGTGTGCGACCGTTTTCGAGAGCATTACTCATCGCACGGGCGAAGCTAGAACGATGGTCGATGCAATCACGAGCGCTGCAGCGGAACAAGAAGCGGGGATTCAGCAGGTCAGTCGCGCGATGATCGAGATGAAAGACTCATCAGATCAAACGGATATTATGGCGCACAACATTCAAAAATTGTCAGACTCTCTTCGAGAGCAGTCGCGGTCTCTTGCAGCGACCATGCAGAATTTGGATGTTCTTGTACACGGAGAAAGTGGCTTCGATGTATCACCAGGTGGAGGTAAGTCAGCATCATCTGGGGGAAACACGGGAGCTGGTGTTCGAACACTCTTCCCTTCTGGAGATAAGAAACGACGAAGTGCCTAGGTAATTGACATCATTGCGCGCTGCTTGAGACCATAGGGTCGAAAGCAAATCAACTGGGGAGTCGCCTTGAAGAATTCTAAGAAAAATTCTAAACAGTCTCGGTCGATCGCCGATTTGGTTCGACCACTTGTTGGATTAGGGCTTACTTTGGGACTTGTCCTTGGTTCAAAGGCGGGCGTGGCTCAGGCGCAGGACGCTAAGGCGACAGAAAAAGAATACATTAAAGCATCGATGCAAGGTGATCTTGGGCAAGTGAGAACTCTTGCAGATGGCGGCGTTAACCTCAATGCGGCGACTGACAAAGGACTTACGGCGTTGATGCTGAGTTCGCTTCAAGGGCATGTGGAAGTTGTGAAGTTTCTGATTTCAAAACGCGTCGATGTGAATGCGAAGGATGTAACCGGCACTACATCATTAATGGCGGCTGCAAAGCGCGGTCATTCTGAAATTGTGACGCTTCTTCTTGATGCTGGCGCAAAAATTGATACGCAATCCGATCAAGGTATGACGGCACTTTGTATGGCTTCGATGGACGGGCATTTGGCGACTGTCACCGTGCTTGTTTCCCGCGGTGCCGATTTGAACCTGAAGGCGAGCAATGGTTTGTCGGCGCTGGGTATGGCGAATTTAAAGAGCCATGCGAATGTCGTCGAGTTTTTGAAGTCTAAAAACGCGCAGTAAGATTCGAAGCACTAAGAATAAAAAAAGCCGCAGGTGAAACCTGCGGCTTTTTGTTTTTCGGGATCCCAGTCGTCTTTAGAACTCTGTTCCAAGACTAGCGAGATACCAACGTCCTGGCTGACGGAACGGAATTTGTGTTGCGCTCTGGCCGCCTTGGAAATGTTGCGTATCGAGGACATTGTAGATTCGAGCATCGAAGAAGACGCCAGTGCCGCCAATGTTTTCATGTCGACCACCCAAGTGAATCAGGGTTGCCGCATCAATACCGCCAGGAGTTGGAGCCGTGGCAGTGCCATTGTTGTAAACTTGCTCTCCGATGTGCATCACTGTCAGGTTAGCAGTTTGATCTTTTGAGTGCAGGTAGTTGAACACGATGTTGGAAGTGACTTCCGGTACGTGGGCAAACTTGCCATCAAACTTTTGGTAGTCGGCAGTTGCGATGGCGTTTGCAAACTGAAGGTTCCAAACCAATTGGAAGTTCTTTGCATTCCATTGAAACTCGTTCTCGAGACCCATCGACTCGATCTTTCCCGAGTTGATGTATTTTGGATCTGCAGGAGTGCCGGCGGCCGTCGCTTTGTTAACGACAAGATTTGTTCCCACTTGGTAGTACAAAGTTGTCGCATTTCGGATTCGTTTGTCGTCAGACTTCCAAACAGTTTGAAACTGGAAAGCCTCTAAAACTTCGGGATTTAAGTTTTCAGAACCACCAAATGCCGCAAGGCCTTGATTGTAGCGATACCAGTAAGGACCGTCGACGAACGATTGCGAGTACGATAATTTGTATTCCCAAGTTTCGTTGGGAAGATGGATCACAGCAAGACGGGGACTGAACTTTTCTTGCTTCTCGCCCTTGAGGCGCGTTTTGTAGTCGTAGCGACCACCGGCATTCAATATCCATTCGTTGCTGAAGCGGTGTTTCGCTTGCGCAAACAACGAGTAGATGCCTTCACCGCCGAGACGAAGCAGGCGATTCGAGCGAGTGTCGGCAGGGGCGCCGATTTCTCCGGCCGTCATTGAGAACATTGCGCTTTCAGTGAGATCGAATGTGTCGATCTGGGCGCCGAACAGCATATTTCCTGTACCCGAACCAGCGGTGTAATTGCGACCGGCTTGAGCGATCACGCCAATATTTTGATCTTGCCACGTGATGATTGTCCCTGCGTTTGCGGCAGCCGCGAGGATGCCGGCAACTTCTGTGCGGTCAAAATAGGGATTAAAGCTGTAGTTCCACTCGCTCGATGTCGTTTCGTACTTCGCGCCAAGGTGTTGTTGAGCGAGGCCGAGACCAGGGCCCGCGCCTTGGAAAGTTCGCATGGTGTCGTAGTTGTAGGTATTGTTGGCACTTCCATAGGGCTCAACGGAGTACCCTTGGCGAGAAGCACCAAAGAACGACCACTTGTCTTTTCGGTAGGTGAAACCAAAATCATGCGACGATCTGTTTTCTGCGCCGTCGATGCGAATTTCACCAGTTTTTCCGGCATTGTAAGGCTCTGAACCATTGAGCGTGTGGATTTGACCTGTGGCTTTGTAGTACTGACCCCATGCGAGCATGTCCCAGCCATCGCCGCCGCTGCCAGTCAACATTCGCAGGCGGGTTTGACCGTTATTTCCACCCGCGATTTCAAGCGAGTTCTTGTTGAAGTCTTTGCCTTTTTTCGTGATCAAGTTCACGACGCCGGCAAGTGCGACGTTTCCATAAAGCGAAGAACCAGGACCTCGTAGAATTTCAATTCGATCAATGTTGTGTAGCGCGATTCCGTAGTCGGGTACGGCAGAAAGGTAAGATCGGGAGTTGATACGGTGACCATTGATCATGATGAGAACTTTTTGCTGCGAGGTCGCATAAATTCCGCGAGTCGAAAACACGACTTCGTTTCGATCTTCGCTCTCTGTGTAGCCCGGCACGAACAATACGAGTGCGTCTTTCAACGTGCGGACGCCAGTGTTTTTAATCATGTCCGCCGTAATGACGGTCATTGGAACTGGAGCCTCAGACAACGGCTCTGCTTGCTTAGATGCAGATTCAATCTGCACATTCAACAGATCGGACAAGTTGACCTGGTCTAGGTCGATTCCTTCCTGTCCATGGGCGTGTACAGAAAAAATAGAAATTAACGAAAGTATGGCGAGCTGTTGCTTTAGTCGCACGATGCGGTCCCCCTAGGTAGATAATTCTATAAGCCTAGCGTCGTCGGTTGTGGTCTAGGAGACAATTGAAATTACATAAATTTATTTTGAACTAATATTTGCCGCACAATCTTGACTTCAGTCTGGGTCGAGATTCGCCCGTTTTTCTCAGCCTCAGTTCAAAAAGCGCCGAAAAGTAGAGGTGATGACCTGTCCAAAAGGTGACTTAATAGAATGAAAATCGAAAAGACGATTCAATCGCAGATTTTTAGAACGCTGGGAATTCTCGCGTTCGCAGTCATAGTTATTACTGGTTTGGGCGTTTACGTGATCTACGAAGCCAAGGACCCAGTACAGCAAGCAATCAAGGACTTTGACCATAGCCGCGAACAGATTTTCGATCTGCGCCTTGCCCTCGAGCGGGTCACTGTTTCTTACCGCATGGTTTACAAAAGCAAGCTCGAATC
>JAXMMN010000219.1:0-2918 GCA_034366485.1 Bdellovibrionales bacterium | reverse complement strand
ATGATTTCGTCTCGTTCTTACCTGCCATTCGGCCTCCGAACACGCTCTGCTTATTTACCAACGACTTAGAAATTTCGATCGAGTTATTCTCGGTCAAACATTCGCCTTTCGTTTTCAATTTCGCGAAGCTCTCGCTGTATGGTCATATATTTTTCCATTAAATGCTGGCTCTGATCGCCAGCCCCCTTTTCGCGAAGCTCGAGGCTTACACGATGCAGGTCTGCTTGTTTTCGACGGCGCTGAATTGCATTCAATATTTTCGCCATCTGCCTTCTGTCACCTTCCGCCGACGATTCTGTGATCGTGGCAATCCCAACAGCGTCCGCCAATCCTTTTGATAGAATTTCCGGCTGTGCGACACTTCCCATGAGAGAAGCAGCTAAGGTAGCAAATGCTTCGGGCTGATGTCCATACTTCCTAAGAGCAATTCCAGCTAGTTTTCTCGCGCCCTCGTGTTCGAAGAGATAGGCAATTGGATGATCTTCCTTCGCAGCACCAGAATTGAACCACTCTTTCGAAGCTTCACTCAGATCTTGAATCAGGAACTGACTTTGCAGGAGAAGACCAAGCGCAACGATTTCTTCTCGCGAAATACCCTCTAGATCGATTCTCTTGTAGCTCGCGGCTTGCGAAGCATCGGCCGGCTCACCATCGAAACCACCCGATGGATTTCCATCGTCGGAAATCAGATTTACTGCACCCTTTGGCCCATTTGGTGCATGGCCACCCGATCCAACCGAAGAACCTGCGGCACCCACCGAAGAATTAATTTTCGGAGAGTATTCTCTCGACTGCATTGCAGAAATTTTTCCCGTGATAGTTTTTCGCACCCAAGCGGAATCGACATCCAGGAACTTAGCCATTTCCTCAATAAAGAGGTCCGCCATAGGAGAATTCAGCACCGCGATGCCCGCAGGAGCCAGGGCCGTTGCTGCTTGCTCGACCACCATCAGCCGATCTGCGGAGGTCGCACGGTAGCCTGACATCCAATGACGCGTCAGGAGGAGCGTGAACAGATCGCCTGCCTTCTCCATCTGCTCCTTCAAAGCATCCACACCATTCTCGCGAATAAAATCATCGGGATCTTTGCCGTCTGGCAAAATTAAACCGCGTGGGCGAATGTCTGCCGCCAACAAGGACGGAAGGCTTCGTTCCGCACCTTGAATCCCGGCGCGATCTCCATCTAGCAACATCAAAACATTGGGCGTCATGCGTCGGATCAGCTTTCCATGATCGGGCGTAAACGCTGTTCCCAAGATTGCCGCGACGTTTTTGAGGCCCGCGCCATAAAGCGCTACGGCATCCATATAACCTTCGACGATCACGGCCTCGTCTTGCGACCGAATGTACCGTGCCGTGACATCGAGCCCATAAAGCACGCGTCCCTTGTGAAAGACGGGTGTCTCGGGTGAATTCAGGTACTTTGGTTCATCGTCGCCCAAAACTCGGCCGCCAAAGCCGAGAACATCGCCCGAGGTCGAGACAATCGGGAACATCAGTCGACCGCGGAATAAGTCGAAGTGCGATTCTCCACCCGTCCGCGATGATTTTTTTACGAGCCCAGCTTTCTCGCCAACTTCCATTGGAATTCGGCGTGCCCTCATGGCTCGTACAAGACCCTGCCAATCGTCTGGCGAATAACCGATTTTGAATGTTTCTATGATCTCCGGCGTAAGACCTCGCTTCTCGGCATAGACACGGATGGGGCTCGATGCGGGAAGTTTTTTAAAGGATTCTTCGAAAAAAGAGGCCGCCAATCGATTGGTGGCGAGGACGTTTTCTCTGAGCTCACGAAAGCTTTTCTCGCGTGGATCTTCGTCTCGCTCTGGAAGGGCGATATTCGCTCTCCGAGCAAGAAATTCGATGCTTTCTGGAAACGAGTAGCCGTTGAAAACTTGAAGAAACGTAAATATGTTTCCCGACTTCTTGCAGCCAAAGCAGTTGTAGAGCTGTTTGTCCTCACTGACGGAAAAGCTAGCGGTCTTGTCGTTGTGATCTGGAAATGGACACCGGCCCATAAAGTTAGACCCCGCCGACCGCAATTGCGTGTAGGGCGCAATAACGTCGACGATGTTGTTCGCTTCGCGAACTTTGTCTACGAAGTCCGGGTTAAATCTCACTTCGCTAATTTAGCTTTCACGAGTTCGCTAACCAGTTTGTTGTCGGCGGTACCCGAGGTACGCGCTTGCACTTCCTTCATAACGGCACCCATGTCTTTGATCGAAGCGGCGCCGGTCGACGCAATAACCTCGAGCACGACTTTCTCGACCTGTTCTTTCGAGAGCTGCGCAGGAAGGTAGGTTTCTAATAGCTTAAGTTCAGCGGATTCCGCATCTGCAAGGTCTTGGCGATTGGCCGCTGTGTACTGCTCGATCGATTCGCGACGCTGTTTCGCTAGCTTTTTTAGGACCGCGATGTGCTCGTCTTCCGACATTGGCTCAGGACGCAGTTCGATTTCGCGATTCTTAAATGCCGACTGCACCATGCGAAGTGCGTTCAGCTTCGCCATGTCTTTAGCGCGCATTGATTCTTTGATGTCGTTGCCGATTTGATCTCGAATTCCCATCATCATCTCCATTGTCGTTTCGCATTCATTTCACAGCACATAGGGGCCAAAACAAAAAAGAGCCGGTTGCGCCGGCTCTTTTTATCTCGATTGATTTCGATCACCGATGAATCGAATTAATCAGAATCGAACTAATCGTTATGTTTCTTCTGTTTTTTGAGAAGTCGCTTGCGAGCCGAGATCGACTTCTTTTTGAGTCGAACGCTTGGCTTTTCAAAGTGTTCACGCTTCTTCACTACAGACCTGATGCCAGCTTTTTCGCACGATTTTTTGAATCGACGAAATGCCGCTTCGAAACTTTCGTTATCTCGAAGTTTAACCAATGCCATGTAAATCACCCGCCCTTCAAAGC
>JAXMMN010000218.1:0-1152 GCA_034366485.1 Bdellovibrionales bacterium | reverse complement strand
TCGAAAGGCCCTGGCCAAAGTGGGAATTGCAAACAAGTGGTCCACCGGAACGTTGAAGAAGCCTTGAATTTGGGCTGCATGCAAGTCGACACACACAACGCGAGTCGCTCCTGCGGACGTCAAAAGATCAGCAATGCACTTCGCCGAGATCGGCGCACGCGGAGCGACCTTGCGATCCTGCCGAGCGTAACCGTAGTAGGGAAGTACCGCCGTGATTTGCCGTGCCGACGCGCGCTTGAGCGCATCGATCATCATGAAAAGTTCCATGTAGTTTTCGTTAACGGGTGGGCAGGTGCTTTGAATGACGAACACGCTGTCGCCGCGAACAGACTCGTGAATTTCGACTTGGATTTCGCCGTCAGCGAACCGTTTGATGTCGCAGTAGCCTAGTTGGACACCGGCACTGGCAACGACTTTTTCCGCAAATGGTCGGTTGGCATTTCCAGTGAAAATCTTTAGTCCAGGCATGCGAAGGTCTTATCGGACCCAGTTAGGAATGTCGAGTAGAACTAAAATTTAGTGCTGCTCGCGAGCGTCGGCCTATAGCTTTTGGTGCAAAAGTTCGAGCAGTTTTTCCACAGCCCGCGCCCGATGAGACACTTTGTTCTTAAAGGCCAAGCCCAGCTCTGCAAGAGTTTTGGTTTCGCCCTCAGGCACAAACACACTGTCGTAGCCAAAACCGGTTTTTCCAGCTTCTGCTTTGGCAATAGTGCCATTTAACTGTCCATCAAAAACGAACTCCTCGCCCGATGGCGAAAATACGACCATCTGACACAAGAATGAAGCGTTGCGGTTGGTCAGCTGTTTGAGGCCCATGATTTTAAGAAGCTTCGCCCGATTTTCGAAATCGCTGGCTTTCGGACCTGCATATCGTGCCGAGTGAACTCCGGGAAGTCCGCCCATTCCTTCAACAGCAAGGCCCGAATCTTCGGCGACAATCCACTTTCCGGGATTCATCGCCTTCAGAGAGCGAGCTTTTATTCTCGCGTTGTCGAGAAAGGTCGCGCCCGTTTCCTCGGGAGGGTAATACGTATCCAGATCGTCAAGTGTCTTGAGACTGATTTTGCCCTCTTTGACGAGCCCCTCGAGGCACATTTCGAATTCCAAAAGTTTACCGCGATTGGTTGTCGCAATCCAAAGTTCTTGCACGTT
>JAXMMN010000217.1:0-2282 GCA_034366485.1 Bdellovibrionales bacterium | reverse complement strand
GATCGCCGAAGTGGAAGCCAGGATTGCAAATCAATCAACAGGCTTGACGGCTGGTTTATCGGCAGCCATTGAGAGCAGGAACTCAGATCTTGCTCCAAGGTGGTCACAGGCGTCCATTCGAGAGCCCTACCAAACATCCTGGTTCACGTTGCTGAGCTTTCGCTATCCAATTTGGGATGCTGGAAGCGACCGGTTAAAGCTTCAAGAGGCAAGTGAAGCTGTGCGCGTTGCAAGGCTTTCTCTCGCTCTTTCGGAGCGGGATTTTTCCTCTCGCAAGGCCTTGCTGGAAGACGAGAAAAAGAGGCTCGAGGAACGAATTCAGTTGGCCAATCGACTGAACCTTCTTGAGCGAAAGAGTTTTAATTTGGTGGCTACCGATTACCGGGAGGGCCGAGCTGGCTATTTGGACTGGATTGGTGCGAGCGAAAGCTTGCAGAACTCTGTCCGTGCGCAAATTGAACTTGCGGGAGACTGGGCCAGGCTTTGGATAAAGATCAAAATGCTAAAAGGGGAAATGGCCGATGAAATCTGTGATTAAAACCTTTTTGCTTTTTCTTGGAGCGATTTTCTTTTTTGGGATCGGAAGTGGATGCACGGACAAATCTGCCAATCAGCCATCCGTAAAGGTCGAACGTGGGGAAGTCGTACAAGTTGTGGCCCTCAGCGGGACTGTGAAACCTGAACGTGAGACGATGATATTGGTTCCCTATAGTGGGTATGTTCGAAAGCTCTACGTGAAGGTTGGTTCATTGGTTGCGAAGGGCGATCCGTTGGTTGCGTTTTCGACGAGCATTGCCGAAGAGGCGCCCTTTCCATTGCGGGCGGCCTATCCAGGCGTCGTCAGCCAAGTTCTTAAAGGAGAAGGTGATTACGTTGTTCAGGGTGGTGCAGAAAGCAAGGTTCTGAAATACGAAGACAAGTCTGGCATGTATATCGAATCCGATGTTCCGGAGTCAGATATTGCAAAAATCAAAGTCGATCAATCGGCGAGAATTCGCATCAATGCCCTTCAAGGAAAAGAATTTAAAGGCACGATTCTTCAAATTTTTCAAAGCGCTCGCGAGCCTGATAATAGTTGGGATCGAAAAGGTGGGACGTTTCCAATTAGAATTAAAATTTTGGATCCGACAGCGGAAGTGATGAATGGCTTGTCGAGCGTGGTAGAGATTCGAATTGCAGAAAAACAAGATGTTTTAAGAGTTCCGCAAGAGTACTTGAAGCGCGATGGAGCGGGCTTTGTCGTCCAGTTGAAAAAAACGAAAGAGTTTCAGAAAGTCGAAGTTGGTCTTAAGAGTGAAAGCTTCGTAGAGCTTCTCAGCGGGGTCAGTCTTGGTGAGGAAATCCTTTATCCAATGACAGAAACAGGCTCGTCTGCAAATGATTGAAGTTAGGGATCTTCGACTTAGTTACGGAAATGATCATGGACGCGTCCAAGTTTTAAAAGGCGCCACTTTTTCTATTCGCAAAGGCGAGAAAGTCGCAATCTGTGGTCCGTCGGGATCTGGAAAATCAACGCTCCTCTATGTGCTTGGTGGTTTGCTTCCTCCTGATTCAGGCAGTGTCGAAGTTGGTGGCCTCAACATTTGGCAGGAGCCAGAGCATGTTCGCGCCGAGTTTCGCTCGACACACGTGGGATTTGTTTTTCAAAGTTTCCATCTGATTCCCGGCTGGACAGTTTTAGAGAACGTGCTTCTCGGTACCGAGTATCAAGTGGTCGGAAAGGCGAGTGGTCAGCAGCATCTACAGGACAGGGCGATTTCGATTTTAAAAAAGTTAGGCATTTTGGACTTGCAAGATCGCGAACCCAATCAATTGTCCGGCGGGCAGGCCCAGCGGGTTGCGATTGCGCGAGCGCTCTTGATGAATCCCGATCTCATATTGGCAGACGAGCCCACAGGTGCTTTAGATTCGACCACCGCGCGAGAGATCCTTCAGGCGTTCGACGAAATTAACGCCGAGGGAAAAACGGTCGTCATAATTACGCATGACGAAGCGGTGGCATCTCAATGTGACCGAATTGTTAGAATTCGAGATGGCAAAGTCATAAGCGACGAAAGTCCTTCTGGAAATTCTTTAGCCCATCCATCTGTCGGGTCTCCCTCGCTTGTCGAAAATCCTCCGCCGAGTCAGAAAATTCGACGCGGGAAATGGATAAATGGTTTAGTTGATTTCTTTCACTCCTATTCCCCTAGGAAGTCCTTTCAAGTATTGAAACGCAGTCCTTCGCGTAGTTTACTCACTCTCTTTGGAATCGCCGTGGGTGTAGCGGCGGTCGTGTCCAT
>JAXMMN010000216.1:0-1636 GCA_034366485.1 Bdellovibrionales bacterium | reverse complement strand
GGCCGTTGTGACTTCACCAACCGGTGAAGTGTGGGTCACCGAAAAACAAGGCATCATCAAAATCTACAATTCAAAATATGTCTTCCAGTCCCAACTCACCGGCTTCCCTGATCTCGAAGTGTACGGTGAAGGCGGCCTCTTAGATCTCGCCTTCCATCCCGACTTCACACGAAACGGAAGAATTTATGTCGCCTACTCTGTCATCGATCCGACTCAACCTGGATACTATTTTACTCAAGTTAATCAATTCGAAGTGCGTTCCGGTCAATTGACGAACCGAAAAATTATTTTGAATGGTCCGTCCAGCAACGCTGGCACACATTTCGGGTGTCGCCTTGCTTTCGATCAAAGAGGTTTTTTATTTGCGAGCTTTGGCGAACGTCGCCTCTGGCCGCTGGCGCAAGACAGAAATCTTCTGCACGGAAAAATCGTGAGACTCAACGAAGATGGATCAATTCCGTCCGACAATCCCTTCTCTGGAAGTCCCATCTACAGCCTCGGCCACCGAAACCCACAAGGTCTAGAGTTCGATCCGCGCAATGGGCGATTGTTCAGTTCCGAACACGGCCCCTCTGGCTACGATGCCGAAGGCGGAGGCGATGAAATCAACGAAGTTCAATCCGCCGGAAATTATGGTTGGCCGCTTTATCATCACAAAGAAAATGGTCCCGGATACATCGCGCCAATTGCCGAATACACGCCTGCCGTCGCCCCGTCCGGCATCGCCTTCTACACTGGCAATCGAATTCCAAAATGGAAGAACAACCTCTTTGTTGCAACTCTTCGCGGACAAATGCTTCTTCGATTAGAAGTCGACAGTTCCGGTCGAGTGACCAATCAAGAACAGCTTCTCGTTCAGCGCCACGGGCGCCTTCGGGATGTCACGACCTCGCCGACTGGAACGCTACTTGTCGTTTCGGAGTCTGGTCGCTTGATTGAACTGAAGTAAATCTACGGTAAAAACGAGAGCGCGATGTAGGCCGCCATGATCGTCAAATGAACGATGCCCTGCAAAGTCGTGGCGCGGCCCCCACCCAACGTGAAGCTGGCCGCAAGGAACGTGAGCACAAGAAACGCGGTGCTTTTAGGATCAAGACCGAGGCTCAAATCTTTTCCTGCAGAAATCGAATAGATACTAACGACCGGAATCGTGAGCGCAATGCTTGCGGCACCTGAACCCAACGCCAAGTTGAGACTAGTCTGCAACTGGTTGACCTTCGCTGCATTCACGGCCGCCAAAGTCTCCGGTGCAAGAACTAGAAGTGCAATCACGATTCCCACGACGACTCTCGGGGCCCCGAGGGCCGCAACACCTTGTTCGATCGCGGGACTTAAAAGCTTCGCTAAGCCTACGACAGTGACCAAAGAAACAAGCAACATGCCAAAGCTTAAAATAGCTCTGGCTTTTGACGGAACGTAGTTCGCTTTCTCAAGCGACTTCATTTGGCTCGGCTCGAGAGATTCAAAATAACTTTTATGCGACTTTGTCTGCGCCCAAACCAAAGCACCATAAAGCAAAAGTGACGCTACAGAAACAAAGACTAGCTGGTTCGCTGAATACGTCGGCCCTACCGTAGTCGTCGTGTAGTTCGGCAAAACGAAAATCAATGCCGATAACGTCGCAAGCACACCCATC
>JAXMMN010000215.1:0-4622 GCA_034366485.1 Bdellovibrionales bacterium | reverse complement strand
TCGCTTCGGGGAATCGAAACGTGAGTCCAGGATTAAGTCCGACCACGTTGTCGATCGGACTACCTGCGGTTGCTGCGTTTCTAATTCTACTAGTTTTTGTAGCGCCTCAATTTGTACACGAAGCCAATCACATCAACTCGCGACCGTTTGAACAAAACATTCACGCTGAAGATTGGTACGTCACGTACGAGGATCGCGAAGAAGCGCTGTGGAGAGACAAAACGGTTCGAGATATGTACCCTCATTCTCAGACTCTCGATCAACGACCGGGTGAGATGTATTGGATCGGATTTCAAGTTACCCCAGAGCAAGTAGCCAAAGCGAGAGCGGCCGGAGCCAATCGTTTTTTTATTGGCTACTTTATTGGTGAAATTGAAGTATTTGTCGATTCGGTCTTAGTAAAGAGCGGACCAGGGAACGGGTATCGGCGTGCGACTGTCGTCGACATTCCGGTTCAATCATTTCAGAGTGAATCAGGATTTCGAATCGCAATTCGAATTCGAAACGATTCGCGTGAAATGTATCCGGACACACTTTTTTACTCGGGTCTTGCGACGGACGCGCAAGTCGAAACGCATGTTCGGTGGCAAGAGTTTCGATCAATGGTCTCAAACTCGGTGGCACTTGGTTTAAATCTCGCGCTTGGCCTTTTCTTCTTTGCACTTTGGCTCTGTGGAGTACGAAAGCAAGAGCTGTCTGCTTTCGCGGCGTTTGGACTTATGAACGCAGCTATTCAGGCACTCACGATGCCGGTTATTTTGGACTACCTCGGTCCAATGGTCTCTTACCGCTTAAATTTCATCATCAAAATCTATGAGGTGCTGTTTGTTCTTTGGTTAGGCGCTTCGCTTGCACGTATTCGCCCGCCTTGGGTGCTTCAAGCGATGTCAGTCGGTCTGATCGTGCCGTGGTTGATTTTTTTGACGAACTGGAGTCCCAACTTCATCTATCACGGTACCTACTTTCTCTGGATGTGGGTCTGTCCACATATCTATTTCGTCGCTGCGTTCTTATGCTTTGCACAAGCCCGACTTGTTGCCGCAAGCCATAAGCGTGATCTTGTCGATCCGGCAAGGCTCTTAAAGCTTCAGCTTTCCTGGATGGCATTGGTGTTGATGGCCTTCGTTCAGCTGTATGGAAATCAAATCTATTTTGATGCACGTATTCTGAATGCAGTTCTTTTACTTGGTCTTGCCGCTGCGGTTGTGCATGACTATCGCCGCCAAGAACTGTTTGTTCGACGAGCACCACTTTCTAAGTACCATCAGCTGGCAGTGTTGCCCGAAAGAGTGTCGTGTGTTCTAGCAACAATAGATTTGAAGCGCAGCGAATCGCTCTATCGTTTGGGTTCTTCTCAAGCCGTTGGCGGTGCGTACGTTGTTGACATCATTTCGCAATTTTATCGATTGATCACGGAAAGGGGTGGCGAAGTCATTCAAACAGAAGGTGATTCGATCACATTCTTTTTCGATCAATTGGAAGCGGACGGCATGGCTCTTTCGAAAACGATCGCGTCTGTACGCGAACTTGATCAAAAGCTTCGAAGCCACCTCACGGCTCAAGAGACTTCCAAGCTTCCGGACGACATTCGTCTTCGTGCAGCGCTAGATGTCGGAACGATTCGACCAGTCTGGCAGCGCTTTGAAGGAAGAGACGTTCCTAGCTGGGAGCAAACCGCAGATTCCAACGTTTTTGTCGATGTGGCGAGGCTGATGGAAGCAGAAGCCAAAGTCGGCAACCAGGCCGAATCGGCTTTGATTTTTAAGCACGAACTTTCCAAAGGGCATTCAGGAACATTTGGTCATTTTACCGCATTTCCGCTCGTCGAAATCAAACACGGGCGAAAACTGAATGTTGCGATTTCGAGCCTTGGTGAACTCGGCTTCCGGACGGAAGCCGAGGCCAGCTAAAGAGCAATTCTCAACAGTATTTCGGCTAATTCATTTTACAAGAGTGAATATGAATCACAGTTTCTGCAACAGTGGTTGTTGATTGATCGCTCACATCTTTGTAGCGCGTACAGACCTCTATGAACTTCGGGACATTTGCGATCGAGGCCCACGGGTTCGGCTCTAGCCTTGATGCCAAACAAAGTTTTTGCCCGCTCGTAAGGAGATCCACTTTTACGTTGTAGGCTGTAGGAGACAGCTGTTCGACCTTTACTTGCGTTTTTACCTGCTGCTTTTGTTTCGTGTCGGTTCGATCAATTTCTATTCTATGAGGGTGAAGGGTGTTGGTCGGTGTGTACATCTCATCCAGTGAGCCCCCAGAGAGGCTTTGTAGCAGATGTGTATCGTTGCCGGTTTTCAAAGTGTGACCGCTAATGTTGCGCACAAAGTCCGCAGGATCTTGTCCAAGGGATTCGATAAAGCGTCGACGATCCCATAGGGAAGTTGTGAGTACATTCGTTGCGATCAAATGATCCAAAGCATTTGAATTGGTAATCGCAACATGTGCCGAACCGACAGATGAAAGGGAGAGCAGCTGCCCACGGTAAGTGTCGCGCATCACGTTGAAAATCAGATACCCGTTATCGCCCCGGCAGGTCACGGTCGCATCAAACTGTGGACCAGTGCTGATTCCGCCGGCCAGTACCGAATTGGCCATCAGAAGTGAAAGGGCTGGAAGCGTAGCCTTTTGTAGGATGGATTTAAGCAGCATACTTTCCTCATTTCTTGCGGAACATAATCGTTCCGTTGAGAGGGTGTTAGTTGGTTTCCGGTATTTATAAAAATAATATGTACGAATTTTCGATATTCTTTGAGTGAATACCTGGGTATTGTAGACTGCAAATGAGCTATTCGCCCTTTAAAGACCAACTGAGGCAGTTTCTGGTGCTTTCCGAGCATCGAAATGTTTCCCGGGCGGCCAGTCACCTAGGGCTCAGTCAGCCTCAGCTAACGAAAGACCTTAAAAATCTCGAAGAGGAATTGGGCTTTCCGTTGTTTGATCGTACGAACAGGGGACTTATAGCGACCGATTTAGGAAATCGCTTTTTCGAGAGAATACAAAAGTTAGAACAGTCGTGGAGTGAAATTATCGGCGATCGGCACGAGTTAGCAGGGCTCCTGCGGGTTGGGGCACATCCGCTCATTGCTCGGTTGCGGCTGCCAGAAATCGTCGAGGCCGTTGCGAGCGGCTTTCCCAACGTGTCGGTGCAGTACTTTGAGACTAGCTCGAAAGACGCAAGCCATCTGGTGGCCGCTGGCCAATTGGATCTCGCCATTGCCGCAAATCCAGATTCATTAAGTGGGTTGCAGCTCATCGAAATTGCAAAAGAAGAAATCGCAGTTTGGAGCGCAGGAAAGTCAGCTGACATCCTCGTGGTCAATCCACAGGTTGTGCAATTTGCAAGATTGGTTCGCAGCGCCAAATATCGGCGCGTGATCGAAGTTCAAAACTACGATGTTGCCTGTGCCATAGCTCTGAAGTTGAAATGTCACGCTCTATTGCCAGAACCAGCTCTGGGAGAAAACCGGGCAGCCTTTAATAAAGTTAAAACTTTGAACATTGTGCCGATCAAGATGATCACTGCCATCCGCAATCGCAAAAATCCCGTGATCAAAATGCTGCGTGAGATACTGAGACCAAAATGAAGAAAAACTTTTTCCGTTTCGGCTTTTTAAAGATCCTCCCAATCATGTCGGGTGTTGTGCCATTTGGTGCTGTCGTTGGCTCTGCGGCTTCAGAGGCCGGCCTTAGCGTGACGCAGTCAATGCTAATTAATATTTTCGTTTTTGCTGGCGCATCACAGTTGGCAGCCGTCGATTTGATGCGGAAGGATGCAACGATCGCCGTCGTTGTGTTCACCGGTCTTATTATCAATTTGCGGTTTTTGCTCTATAGCGCTGCGATTACTCCCACTCTTCATGGCGCGGGCTTTTGGACGAGGTTTTTTGGCGCTTACCTTTTGACAGACCAAAGTTATGCGGTCATGTCTGCGCACGAGAAGCACTTCAAAACTTCGGCAGATGCCATTCAATTCTATTTTGGCGCCTGCGCCTGCATGGTCATTACCTGGCATTTCTCGGTCCTCGCGGGAACACTGTTTGGCAACTTCGCACCGAGAAACTGGGCACTGGACTATGCAGTACCACTCAGCTTCGTGGCGCTTGTTATTCCAACGTTGAAAGATCGCAAATACACATTGGTCGCAATCTGTTCTGCGCTTTGCGGGATCCTCTTGTATCGTTTGCCTTTGAACGTAGGACTTATCCTTTCTGCACTCATTGCAATCGGACTCGCCGTTGTTATAAGTAGAAAGGCTGAGCAGTGATAGACGCTTCCTATTTTTGGATCGTAGTTTTCTTTCTAGCTGTCGGAACGCTCGCGATTAGAGGATCGATCATCGCAATCTCTGGTAAGGTTGTTATCAGTGATCGCATGCGAGAGCTTTTCACGTTCATTCCGGCTGCAATCATTCCTGCGATTGTTGCACCGATGGTTTTTTTCCACGCTGGAAAAGTCGAGTGGTTGGGTGGTCGGGAGCGCTTGTGGGTGCTTTTGTTGGCGACCGCCGTATGCTATTTCACGCGTCACATGGTGGCGACCGTCGTTTTTGGACTTTTGTCGCTATACATTGTGACTCAGCTTGGTTGAATGCGATTTGTGCGCGTATCAGG
>JAXMMN010000214.1:0-2606 GCA_034366485.1 Bdellovibrionales bacterium | reverse complement strand
TACCGATTTTCTCGTTGCCGGCCGCTTTTTCGCGGGCCG
This sequence comes from Bdellovibrionales bacterium, assembly GCA_034366485.1. Taxonomy (GTDB): domain Bacteria; phylum Bdellovibrionota; class Bdellovibrionia; order Bdellovibrionales; family JAMPXM01. The sequence goes on along the minus strand of JAXMMN010000214.1, from coordinate 2,567 downwards.
CATCCAGTTGGCGATGATAGCTAAGGAGAACCGTGCATTGATCCGAAATACGAAGTTGATCGGAGTTCGTTAAAACTCCGGCGGCTTTTAAATCGCGAATTTCTTTGACCACTTCTTCGATGTCGAGAACGACGCCAGGAGCGATCATGCAACTGCACTTCGGGTGAAGCACACCTGATGGGATCAGATGCAAAACGGTTTTCACACCGTTCACGACAAGAGTATGACCTGCGTTGGCGCCTCCCTGGTAACGGACAACAAGGTCCGCATGCGCAGAGAACACATCAACAACTTTACCTTTTCCTTCGTCGCCCCATTGGGCGCCGACTACAATAATGCCTGGCATAGGGACGTTAAACTCTCAAAATGGCGACGTTCCCGCAAGTTCAGAAACAGCCTTGAACCATTCTTCTGGAGGGGGGAGCGGACCTGAAACAGCCTGATTTCTTAGCAATCCCATTAAATTCTTCGCGGCCTCCATTGAGACAGCTTTAAAGGCTTCGTGGGTCGTCGCTCCGATGTGGGGTGTTAGGACCACTTGTGGAAACTTTAGGAGCTCGGAATCCACTTTCAGTGGTTCGTAGTTGAAAACATCTAGTCCGAATGTGCCGGGACCTTTGTTTTTCAAGTGCAGAACGAGATCTTCTTCTTTCAGAACTCCGCCGCGCGACGTGTTCACGATGATGGAATCTGGCTTTAAAAGATCGAAGTGAATGCGGTGAATGCGACCTTTTGTTTCGCGAGTCATTGGCACATGAAGGCTGACGGTGTCAGACATGTGAAAGAGTTCGTCGACGCCCACGCGTTCGCAGCCGTGTTTTTCGAACCACTGGTTGTTTCGGTAAGGATCGTGAGCGACAACGCGCATACCGAAGCCCTGTGCCATTCGCGCCACGCGTGCACCGATACGGCCTAGGCCAAAGATACCGTGCGTTTTGCCATCCAGTTGCCATCCGAGAAGTGGTTCACGGTTCCAAGTTTGCGTGCGAGCGGTGGCTTCGGCCGCGCGAAGCTTTTTTGCGCACGCTAAGACCAGCGCCCACGTCAGTTCTGCCGCTGAGGCCGAATGCGAATCTGGGCAATGAGCGATCGCTACTTTGCGATCGGCACAGGCTTGAAGATCGATGTGATCAAAGCCGACCGTCGCCGTGACGAACCCTTTTAAATTTGGAACTTTAGCGAGGAAGTCCTTTGTGATCTTAAGTTTAGTGCGGCCAATCAGTCCTTCAATGTCGGACAGCTGGTTGTTTGGCAGGTTTCCAACAGCCGTTTCTAGTTCGGCGACCGTTTGAACTTCCGGCAAATGAATAACCTCGTGGCCGCTGTGGCTTTTCAGCCAAGCGGTGCCTTCGGCGGAAAAGCGATCGCAAACAATGATCAGTGGTTTCAGCGAAGTTCGTTTCTCTGTTTTCATTTCAAACTAATTTCTTTGTTTTGCACGGCGGTTGAGTTCCAAGGAAGAGGACACGATTCAAGTTCTTTGGCGGCGAGGTCGAGTGCTGCTTCCACGCTTTCGAACTTTGCGCCTGCGCCACCAAGTTCGCGCGCACTATCTGCCATGGCCTTGAGCGCCTCCAGTTGATCTTGATCGCGAATGTACCCCATATGACCAAGGCGAATCACTTTTCCTTTGAGCTGATCTTGTCCGCCCATCATGACGACTTTGTACTTCGTTTCCAGTAGGCCTCGCCACTTTGTTCCGTCAATTCCCTCAGGCACACAGACCGCTGTCAGGGACGGGGAAGGAACAGTGGCTAACGTTTTAAGTCCAACATGATTGCAGAACACCTTGGTCGCACGTGAAAGTACGGCAATGCGGTGATGAAGTTTTCGGACGCCGCCCATAGCATCGATTTCTTTTAAGACCACTTCCAGCGCTCGCATCAAGGGGACAGCGGAAGAAAAGTTCGTCTCGCCTCGTTTGTTCGCTTCAAGTTCATCGCGAATGTCGAAATAAAATCGTGGCGATTTGGCAGAAGGAATTTTCCGCCACGCGCGTTCGCTAAAAGCAACAAAGGAAAGCCCCGTCGGAATCATAAATGCTTTTTGGCTTCCACCGACAACGCCATCGAGATCCCATTCGTCCATAGGAAGTGGAAGTGCGCCCAGTGCAGTGATGGCATCGACCAAAAACAAAGTTTCGGGCGACACGCGCCGAAGGGCTTGGGACATTTCGCGAATCGGGTGAAGTGCGCCGGTCGAAGTTTCACACGCCTGCGACATCAAAATACTAGGGGCTTTGCCTTTGGCCACGAGCTCTTTTAGCCAAGCCTCAAACTTCACGATGCTCGTCGACTCTCCCCAGGGAACTTCGAAGCGAACGACGTTTGCCCCATAGGCTTCAGCCATCTCCGCCCAGCGTTCACCGAACTTTCCTGAAACAACACAAGCCACCGTTTCACCGGGGCTTAGGACGTTCACCAAGAGCGACTCCATTCCGCCGCTTCCCGTAGAAACGTGAAGGAATGCGCGCTGTTTGGTTTCGAAAAGTTCAGGAAGTTTCGCGAGCACAAACTCGAGGCATTTTTGAAAGCCTGGAGTGCGGTGATGTTCAATCGGAAGTGACA
>JAXMMN010000213.1:0-9042 GCA_034366485.1 Bdellovibrionales bacterium | reverse complement strand
ATTAGACCGTGGAATCCTGATCGCACAAACCGGTGCCGATGTCCTTTACGGCCTCGAGGCAGAAACCGGGAAGCTGCTCTGGACTTACAACCGGCAAGTAACGGGGAACCTCTCGGTTCGATCAACGACGAGGCCTGTGATCCATGAAGAGAATGTTCTTGCTGGCTTCAGCGATGGATATCTCGTCGCTCTTCGAAAGCGCGACGGGGTCGTGCAATGGGAAAGGAAGCTCGGGAAGGGCAATCGTTTTCGAGATGTCGATTCGACACCTGCGATCAACGGGAAAAAGGCTTACGTCGCTAGCTACGATGGCCTACTTGTGTCATTGAACCTCGATTCTGGCGAAGTCATCTGGCAATCCGACTTTGGCGGATACTTGCCAGTAACGATCGGCACAGGCGCATATGCAGATCGTCTTTATTTCTCGACAATCGACGGTCGAGTTTTAGAAATAGATGAGGCTACAGGAAAAGAACTGCGATCCATCAAACTCTCAACTGGAATTGCGACTCAGCCTTTAATTTCAAAAAATCTTCTCGTCTTTGGTGAGTCCGAGGGAGCGATCCGAGTTTTAGATTTGGATTCGCTGAAAACAGTCGCGCATTATTCAAGCGGTGAGGGAATTCTTTCGACTCCATACTTAGATAGTAAGAAAAACGAACTTTGGTTTGTCTCTTCAGCAGCAAATCTCTACGCGCTGAAGCTTTCATACCGAAGGGTGGCCGAAAGGTTTCCATGGAAACGCCTCGAATCCTCTCCTACATCTTCGTCGTTCTAGTTTGTGGCTTTGTTTTTGGCGGCTGTGCAAGTCGCCCGTGTCGCCAACCGCGCGCGCCTGAGCTTGATCTAACCGTCAAGCAGGTACCGCCAGCAAGCGGCACTTCGACCACTGAAGACGGAGGCGCCCTGGCGAGCGACAACGCTCCGCTCAAGGTTCGAGTCTACAAGTCGGACGGAAGTCGTCAGTGCGAAAGACGGGGCGGGAAATCCGTTGAAGCCACAGAACGAGAGCTCGCGGGAATTCCGGTTTATCATCGTGAAAAAAGAAGCGATGGGCTGATGCACATTCAGGTTTGCGGAAGCCCCACTGGAATTATTAATATTTTTGAAATCGATTCTTCGAATCTCAAGCAAGCCGAAGAACGCGGCTTCAAACGCTGGGAGGATTAAAAAAATGAAACCAGAAACCGAATCACAAATTTTAACACCTAAACAAGACCAGGCACTTTCAGAGCTAGATCGTGTCCTTGACCAGCTAACAAAAACTCCGGTGGGACGGCGGCACTTTTTGGCAGCAGTTCCGTTTTTGATATCTGCGTGCGCCTCAGGCGGCGGCACCCGTTATCGTGAGGGCGACAATACCGGTCAAGAAACTGAGCTCACAGTCGATGACGAGCGCCGAATGACTCGGGAAGCTCTTCAGGAAATGAAAAAAGATTATCCCGCGCTGAAAGATGCTGAAATGCAGAACTATATTTCAGCCATGGGGAATCGAATTGCTTCCGCCAACGGGCTTGAAGGCCAACCCTACAATTACACTTTCACTGTGGTCGATGTTCCGTATGTAAATGCGTTTGCACTTCCGGCTGGAACTATTTACGTCACAACACCACTCATTGCGATGGCCGATTCAGAAGCGGAACTGGCTGGTGTTGTTGGGCATGAAATTGGACATGTGACAGCAAGACACACAGCCGAACGTATGGAGGCGCAAAAAAAGGGGACAGCTTCTTGGGTCTACGCCCTAGGTGGCGGTCTTCTTGGTGGCGCCGCAGGTTTCGGAATCGGAAAACTCATTTGTCCACCAAGCGACAATGATTGTTTGCAAAAAGCAGCTACCTTAGGCGCTGCAGCCGGCGGAGCTGGTGGCCTCCTGGTTCAAAAGTACAAATTCATGGCCAATTCGCGCGAAGACGAAATGGAAGCCGATCGCATTGGATTTAAAACTTCTGTCAAAGCTGGTTACAGCCCTAAAAATGTTGGCGATTTCTATGCAAAGCTACAACGCATGGAAGACGAGCGCAGCCGTGGTGGGCAGCCGCTTCTGGCAAGTCTTGCGGACGCAATGTCGACCCACCCACCAAGTCGTGAGCGCGTGAGCCAAATGAACGAACTTGCCGCTTCGACACCCGGTAGCGCGAAAGCAATTGTCTCGTCTTCTGCCTTCGATCGAATTCGAAAGCGAGCCAATCAGCTTAAAAAGCCCACGACCTAAGCCCGGTATTGAATCTTAAGAATCTTTGCTAACATCTAAAAGATGAAAGCGAAGAGATGAAGACAGCGGTAAGATTCACGACCTGGATCGCAAAGAAATGGGACACCGCCGAGACCTGGCTTCCAGGTTTCTTGGTTGGTGTTTCAATTTTGGTTGTGATCGCCGTGGCGGGCATTCGCTTCTTTAGTGACGAAGGCACTCGTCAGCCTGCTGCCTTTGTTGAAATTTCTGATTCCGAAATTCCGGCCCACACGATTTATGCAGATGACAGTGATGAGCCCGAGAAAAGAGCCCCACGTCGTTCCTCACGGCAACAGGCCTCAACCACCTTTGTCTTTACATTGAAAGACAGTCCAAGTGTCCGGGAAATATCTCAACGCACTGGCATCAACGGCAGCCGCGCACGCGCCGTTGTTTTGGCGCCTGATTTACTTCGCCGTGCTCCAGGAAAAGAGATCGCGCTTCAGCTAGATTTGTTTGAAGACACTCAACCTCTGATTATTTTCAAAGTCGTGTCGGGCTACGAAGTAAATTCTGGCATGCATACGGGAAAAGCAATTGATGATCCCGACAGTCAGGTTCAGCTGACGACAGAGGACGGAATGGTCTCTGGTTTCATAAAGTACCGCGGAAAAAACTATCGGATCGTTTCCGATCCCGAGCGCGGCATTCACTACATCGTCGAAGTTCAATAGAACTTACTTTTTAGTGCCGCGAGTTCGATTCTGAATTCGTGTTTTGATGCCTTCATCCAAGGATGTTTCGCAGGGATTTCCGACAATTTTCGCGTGGAGCTCAAAGAGCCTCTGCTTCATCGTATTACATTCGTGACAGTGAAATTTTGCTGAAACGGTTTCCGACTTACAGACGCTTTCAATGCTCGTCTTAAACTCATCCCACTTTTCTTGAAGGCCTGTGGCATTTCGATTGATAAACAGTTCTGCATCTCGTGCGTTTGAAAGCTTTCCGCATTGGTTAGTGACGTCTTGACCACGTCCAACACAGATTGCCTTAACCGGCGAGCTTCCTAGCACGGTTCCGAACAAAAGGGGGTTGCACATCGCTTGGCCGTTATCGCATTTCAAGCTTTCGCTTCCAATTTTGTACTCCGTAACTGCCTGACAACGCCGATTTTGCCCGTCAAGATTTGAAATCATTCCGGCAAATACACATGGAAGCTTGCCCTGATAGTAAGTCTTTCGAATAGCGTTTCGATCACCGCAGGACTCTGGTTTCGGCGCACAGGCAGAGAACTTCTCGCTGAGCGCAGAGACTTTTAAAACCGCTCCAGGGGCGGGGGACGGTGTCGCGGGGACGGCGGATGAAGAAACATCAGATGGGTGACGTTCAATTCCACCCGCTTGAAAGAGCTTCGCATTCGCTTCGTTCATACACCGACCGAAACTTCCGTCGTCAGCCATCTGAATAAAAACGAGCTTTCCATCGCCCAGAGTTTTTCTATCGCCTTCACAGATTTTATCGGGACTTGTGCGTTGATCGAGATAGGGCTGAATTTCTTCTCGAGAGATTTTTCTTCCAAAGGTTTCTGTGGGCGACTTCCGATCTGCAACCGGAAAAGGGACGGCCGCCGTGATCGCATCACCACTTGCCCCGGTGACGTCACCTGGAACTGGAGGAGCTGGCAAAGTCGTATCCATCGATCCACTGGAAGGCGCAGCTCCTTTTTCCAAAGGCACGAGTACGATCTTGTTCGCACTCACGCGATCATAAAGTGCTTGGATTCTTCCTTCTTCTTCGTCCGTACATTCCCTTAATCCAGAGTGATCAATAGCTTCACCTTGATCGTTGGTGTACGTGCGATTTTGATGTTTCGAGCGACAGCTGTACCGCTTTCCTTTTATTTTTCCCTGCGCCAAGAGTTCGACGTACTCTTCAATAGAATTAGCTTGGGCGCCCGGGCGCTTCGGAGCTGTTGGAACTCCAAGCGACTGAAGAAGCAGCGTTGAGCCTGTAGAACTCGAGTTCGTCGCTGGTGGTCTTGGCCTCACAATTGCGATCGCCTGGGAAGGTGCCTGGGAAGGTGCCTGCAAGGTGATTGCTGGCTGCGAGTCGGCCCGCTTACCGCGAGGATCCGAAACAGCTTCCGCATATTGGCGATAGGCCCGTTCATCGACCGGGGCAAAAACTGAAGACTTTCCGACTTGTGAGTTCCCAACCTTTACCGCGGGATTACATTTGTAGACTCCAATATCTTCCTGCCAAACAATTCCCTGGCCCTGATCAAAACAGCTTCGCAATGCCGATTCACAAAATTTACTCGCCAAGCATCGTTGACCGGAATTGCTATCGGCTAAAGCCTCGGCGAAAAGACCGCTGTCGATGGACTCAAGCCAAACTTTCAGTTTCGAACGAGAGCGAGGGTCGCTGTCAGAAAATCTCGCTTCGGGGTTTTTGGAAAGCTCAACGAGAATGGTTCTAACACCTTCGATATAGGCCACACGCTTTGCGTGGGGCAGCCGCATGAGTTCCGAGTACGATAGAAGGTCGCCTTCCGTTGAGATTGCACGCGCTGCAGATGGAACCATTGTCCATGCCAACGCCGTAAATACGAAGACGCAGAAAAAATGCCGAATTGAGTGGGGCGCTCCGATGTTCAATCGCATATATTGATATCGGATCCTGAGCGACTCGACTTGAGACTTGTCTCAAATAAAGACGCTAAGTGGCTGTAAATACAGGCCTACCGTATTCGCTGATAAGTATTATTATGTTCTACATGCGTCTTGGCCAGGACCATTGCCACGTCGCTGCATAACACCAACCTATAGTTTTAATCGAATTCTTTGCCTCGACTTCTTAAGGCCATCGACTGAAATGGCCTCATGATTAAAACAAATCCATTCGCCTCGAATTTATCCCGCGTTTTCGTAGGTCTTTTATTGTTCGGCATGATGACTGTCGGATCGGTCCCGGTATTTGGAGCTTTAGATCTTCTTCGACCTAGAACCTTGCATCGAATTTCTGTGGATCCACGCACCGGCGCTGGAATCACATATTTTGATAAGGTTCTTGAGGGCTACCGAAGCGCCGAAAGCATTTCTCTCAAATCCGCCTCCGGAGTTTATGTCGGTCGCTGCTATTACACGGATCATCCTATGAAACCGGTGGCATCTTTGGTCGTAGTCACAAAGGAACTTGGATCTCGCCATGGGCCACTAGCAAATGACGAAGTCAGATTCATTCCGCTTGTCGATCGCTTTGCCGAGCCAGATCAATATGACAGAATTTCGAAAAAGGAAATCAAAGCGATTTCGAATTTGGCGTTGGATTTCAGTCACGAACTTGCACTTCCCGTCGAAGCTCGGCGCGAGACCTATGTCGTGGGCCTCAGAACACCGGACGAAGACAGTCGACTTTATCGATTTCGGAGAAATGAAAACTCACTATTTCTTCGTCTCGAGTGCGCCGAGGACTCGGTCTGCCTTAGCGCAAACGCAAACCTCGGGCGTCAAACAGTGCATGCGTACGAGGGCGAACCAATTGCACAGTGCCATTACTTTAAACGTTTTAAGTAACTTCTCTAGAAACGTTCTTAATATTTTCGGCGCGCCAAAAAACGCAAATCGTCGTTCCTAGAACAACCGAAGCCGCTGATACAGATTGTATCAGCGAAAGCTTTTCATCCAAAATGATCCATCCTAAAACGGCGGTCCAAACTTGCAGCTGAATCGAAACGGTCGATGTGGTCGTCGGACTTAATCGACTAGAAGCGTACGCAATCGCGAACCCCGGAATCAAAGTCGCGAGAATGCCAAATCCAAGAATTAGAACCCAACTCGCTTCAACGCGCGAAAAAAGCTGTTCCGATTCAAAAAATAAAAGCGGCGACAACAAGAGACCAAAAGTTGCCGTCAAAAACGAAATCCCCTGAGGTGAGGGCAATTGGTCAGACCTCACTGATCGCAGCTTCCGTGCGTTGACCACTGTCACAATTGCAGCAACGAAACCTCCAGCATAACCAAGAAGTGGAACAGAGTTAGCGGGCACCACAGAACTATCGTTCTTGCTTAAAGCTAAACCTAACAGGCCTAAAATTCCGAAAAGCACACCAAGGCCCTGAGTCCACTCCTCGCCTTTGGGACGTCGAAATTCAAACAAAAGCGGCACCCCCCACGAAATGAGCGGTGAAGAGCCAATCACAAGGACCGCAAAAACGAGTGGCAAGTTTTGAACGGCGACGATCGCACCAAGGTAGTAGAACAGCATCAGTCCACTGACGAATATCGCCGTAAAGAAAGTCGATCGACGAGCTTCAAAAAAATCTTTGTTTTTTAGCCGAGTCAGTATTCGCGGAAGCATGACAATCGAAAGCACCGCAAACACGACGATCAGTCGAAGTGCTAACAGTTCGAAAGACGAAAATCCCCGCGTGCCAAGCACTCGTACAAATAAACCCGTCGTCCCCCACCCTAGACCAGCAATGAGAAGCGAGATCAGAGCGAAGTGTCGATTCATTTTTTCTCTATGCACTTACAAACGGACTTTCCGTTAGCGCGAACACACGCGAGAAATCGATCTTTGGTGAAAACCTGCATGTCGAAAATGAAATCGTTTGAAACGATCAACTGAACACCTGATTTATCGGCAAAAGACCAACTTTCGTGGCGCTCCGTTTCGATGGGAACACCCGGCGTGTCGGCAAACTGAAGGAACTGAAGTCGCATTTCATTTGTTATCGGATTGGTCTTTAAAGAGGCGAGGCTTGTCGGAAATTCGACTTCCTCTGGCAACCCATCACCAGCGACCTGGAACAACTGCGCGAAGAGTCGCCCCTTTTGATCGCGCGGAGTAATGTGTAATCGCAATTCACGCCCGTCTCGTGTGCGAATACGAATATTCTCTAGCGAGGTCGTTCGTTTTACGCGCCCTCGCTCTTCTTTTAAAACTGGTGCAAATGTTTGTTCAAGAGTCAGAGTCCCTTGCGCAATTAGACCGGCATCAAGATTCAATAGTCGGAAAGCCTCAACACCTTTTGTGCATTCAGAAATGGTGGTTGCCGCATCGGCATCAAGGCGTGCGCCACCGGTCTCAAGCTCAGCAAGCTCTGGCGCCGGCGCGACGGCTGTCGCTTGAGGACTTGCAAGACCATCGCTTGGCTTAGGTGCTGGCGTAGGCGCCGGAATCTGTTCCTTCAGACGCGCGACCTCTTGCTTTGCGTATTGAATACGAGAACCCATGAGCTTCCAGCCAATGTACACGGATCCAACAATGATTAATGAGCCCACAATTCGGCGCAGCCACGGACGGTCACTGGCTTCCATCTCGCGAAGCCGGCGCTCAATGCGCCGCTCTAGAACAACTTCTTCAGCACCAATTTCTTCGGCAACCGGGCCATTGGTTTTACCGTTTTCACCGTTGTCATTTTGGTCGACTGGGGGCTTTTTGGACAACCGTTCTCTCCGCACTCTAGCTGATGAATGACGGTGTGCTTACGCACACCTATCCATACAGTAAGCGGGACTTAGTAAACAGGGCAAGATCTCGCTTTGGACGACGGGCCTCTTTGCAGACCCCAACGCATTTCCAAAGTGTCATGTGGATTGTTTGAAAGCTTGTCAGAGACTGAAAGCTTATAAACCTCTCCGAGCGATAGTGCTTTTCCATTGCTCAACTTGATCGAACACGGCATATCCGCATTCTCCGCACCTCGACCATTCACGACCGCTTTTACCTGAGCCTCAAGCTTGCGAGACAGTCCGCGTTCATTCGTTCCCTCTTTGAATGAAACTGCAAGATCCTCGAACGCAGATTTCAATCGCGAGTCACGGCTAGGTGTCGAGTGATCATCGTACTCGGTCGCATTCATGCATTGCGATCCAAGTTCATTGTTTCGGCGCACTCCAGTTTCGATGATATCAACTCGCTCTTCCATCCCCTTGCAGCTGTCAGCCAAAAGTCGAGACACTCTTTGTTCATGAGTTTCTTCGATCTCTTGCATCTTCTTCTGAACCTGTCGCATGTAGTTTCGGGCGGGAATCGAGTATTGGTCCAAAGAAAATCCAGGCACTTCATGAACAGGCTTTCCTAAGTCTGCGGCGTAACGGAAGTTTCTAAAGCCGGCATTGGTTTCAGCACGGATTCCGTTGGGAAAAACGAACGACGTACTCGGATAGTCCTTTCGCTCGTACATCTTGCTACGCGCCGGTCGTGACCCGAAAATGAGATGAGGAATACCGGTTCGCGTGAAAAGTCGAATCGTCCAGGAATGGTGATTCGCGCGGTCTGTTAAAATGAAACTTCCAGCGTGGAGCGTCTGCGGACCAATCGCCGTTGGATAGCTATCATTTGGAAGGGTCGCTGTTGAACCAACGCTGTAAAGCAATTTGATAAATGACCGAATTCGTACGTCTTGCGGTTTTGAATCCCAACGTGTCATCTCGTTGGAAATAATTTTGTCACTCGCTCGAGTCGTCGGATCTTTGATCGCAAATGGAAGCCCGTGAGTAGCTGCAAAGTAGGCGCGCATGGTGTAGACCACATCGGCGCAATCTACCAAAGACCCCTGCATGGGGTTTTGCTTTAAAAAGAAATCAGCATCCCAGTCCTTTGTGACCCTTTCTTGGTAGCGAGCTTCCCAAGAGGCATCCCATTGATTGGTGGCTTCCCAAACTGCTCCGAAAGATGGTGCAGTCCAGATGACAGAACTAAGAACTAGAATCGATAGGCTTTTAAACAGGTTCGACATGAATCAACCCTCCGAGGGCAGACTCCTAACCGAAAGAATGCGGCGCACTAAACGCATTGCGTATATCGAAAAACTTTTCTAAATCCAGCCACTAGATGCTGCGCGTTAACTGGTTTAGGCC
>JAXMMN010000212.1:0-5851 GCA_034366485.1 Bdellovibrionales bacterium | reverse complement strand
AGGACTTCGCCAACCCGCCAGCATTGGCCATCGCCTGAAGAACCGAACCGCTTGCTCGAGCAGTAACAGCGTCGCGAAGTTTCTGTCGGCTTTCACTCTCTAGGCCTAACGCTCGTCCATTTGCCATCACATTGGCCATCGCTTGTTGGTCCGACGACGTCAAAGCCAAAGCCCATGTTCGAATCGCATCAAACTCGGTCACACCGTCGCCCGATTTGAGCGCGTTCATATAGGGAACGACGAGATCCGCATCACCTGCTGCCAACTTTGCAGCGGCTTCGATAGTTCGCGAATAGTCTGCTGGTTGCACACGACTTTTAAGAAGTGCAGTCGAAATGACATCCGCCACAGGCTTCAATTGCGGAAAACGATCAAGCTGTGTTCGAAACCCGCGGAAGCGATTCAGTTGCGCCATCAAATCGTTTTCAGACGGTTGAACTTCAAAGAGTCGCGAATGAACTTCATCAAAGTAAGGGCGGTAACCGATAAGGCTTGCTTCAGCTGAAACCGCTCGCGCCGTCGCGATGTAACTACTTGTCATCATCGAGTCAGCCCACACCACCATGCCATTTGCTCGGCGCCAATCTTGAAGCGCAATTCGAACAAGACCACCGAAGCTGGATTCAAATCCCGCCCCCGAACGAATTGCTGTTCTTGCCATGCCCCGAACGAAAGCGGCGGAAACCTGATTGGCTGTTGAAAGCTGAGATTCTGACAGACCCGTCACGAGATCAGCCAAAGATTGACGATAGTCTTGAGTCAGTGCCGCACCCGAAGCCTCTAAACGAATATCCAACATCATTTGGTCAAGCACCATCATGATCGGCGACGCAATCACAAGAGGGTCCACCAGTCGATCGGTTGAACCGGCCTGAAGGCCTTTAACTAAAAGATTGGAAATCGAATCGGACCAGTCTTCAAAACTAACACCCGTGCTGCGAAGATCCACTGGCTGAATTGAACGATAAACTGTGTTCATCGCAGCTTGCATTGAGCCCGACTTTTCTGCGAGCTCAATGACATCACGATCAAATGCCGTACACGGTCCATAAATTTCCGATCGTTTTGCAATTGGCGCGACCATGCGGCTTGCTCGCTCGGGGAAGTAAATAAAGTTTGCGTCGGCGGCTCGGTCCAACGCACATTTTTCTGCAACTTGGGCGCCCGCTGCTTTCTCAGAAACAGATCCAAGCCCAGAATCACTAACTAAAAATTCACTAGTTCTGTTCTCTAACCGGAGCTGCCGCGTGATTGCCATAACGGACTGCGCTCCCGAATTAAACTCTTTTGGCCCCACTTGCGACTTTTCTGTCGCCAATAAGACAACAAACTTTAAGTCGCGCGCCTGACCTTCCACCGGGATCACATCGACTTCCGCCTCAGTAAGTACAAAGCTAGTTCGCGCAGCTAATTGCAAATCGCCAGCGGCCGTGCTGCCCGCTCCAAGATCCAGGGCTAACTGATGCGGACGAAGCCCTGGGGCCATCACGAAATGTTTTTTGATTTGTTCTGGCGTAAATCCAAGACCTTTCAACGCTACTTCGCGTGCCGTTTCGGACTTCATAGACTTAAAAAGTAAGTCACTGATATTTGCGGAATCAAATCTGGCAGCACGGGCACCGTATTTTACGAAACCACGATTGCTGAATGTCGAATTCGCAATTCGTGCCGCGGGGAAGCTTGCCGGTGACGAAAGCTCGGCCATGTCTCCTGCCAAAGCAATTTCAACTTCTTTTGCTATCAACAGACGTGCGCGCTCAACGCCATTCACTTTTACGACGCAATCAAAACCTGAACTTTCCGTTTCGACTTTTACAGATTGCGAAGCGCCATTGATTTCCAGAGTCTGCTCGAATTTAGAAGTTGCAACACCCGACGTGAATCCGCTTGCGCCGCCAGAGAGCACTGCGAATGCGCCAGTCGTCGACTTCGAGCCAATCCATTGCGAACCTTTTGTCTTTGCATGCAAAACAGAGAGATCGATACCTTTTGCGATCGCATCTCGATCGCGCGGACGTGGAGCCGGCTGACTTGGAAACCCAGGAATCCCAAAATCATCCGAAGACGTACTTGCGCCACCACCGACGACTTCGATCGCTTCACAGGATTTGACGGGCGATTGAATCCAAGTTTGAAGAGCGGCTTCTTGTTCGGCAGATAGCTTACCTTGTGCGCTGCCGCCGCCGCCATCACCACCACCGGAGCTGCAACCAATTGCTGTCGAAACCATCGCAACGCTTAAAAGTGAACTTCGAAGATTCATTGTGAACAATCCTTTGTGGCAAATTTTGCTGCGCAAAACTTTGCTGTTCCAAGTTTTCAGTGGAGGTCTTTCGGCCCGAAAGGTACCACAAATTCGCTCTCCACCTGTGGATCCGAGTCTACTTTTTCCATTTTTACAGGCATGTCAAAACTGCGTTCGGTCCCGTTCGACGCTGTGCTCGTTGTCCCTGTTTTGGAACAGGCCGTACCAAAAGGCCATGAACCACCATTTGAACGGATCTGGCCTTAACTGCGACTTTTGACAGGGGGGCTTAAACCTTGCCTGTGCTGTCAGTTTTCCCGTCGATGACAGCGTTCATCTCTCTGTCAGTGTCGCCCTCTAAAAGCGAAAGCTGAACCATCTGAAGACGCTTCACTTCATCTCGAATTTTTGCTGCTTCCTCAAACTCAAGCTGGGTGGCGGGGGTCTTCATTTTCTTACGAAGACGATCGACTTCTTTCTCGAGCTTCTTCGGATCCATACCTTCGGTTGCAACCCGATAAACGCTTTCGGGAGACGCAAGCTTGGAAACGTTCTTTCCAAGTTCGCGCCCTCGCCCTCGACCTGCTGGTTGAGGCGCCGGCGAATCACTTTCTCCGTAGATATCCATTAACGATTCACGAACCCGTTTCTTGATCGTCTGGGGAGTGATCCCGTGCTCTTTGTTGTAGGCTTCCTGAATGGTGCGGCGTCTCGCTGTTTCTCGAATCGCCTTTTCCATAGATTCTGTGATGTGATCGGCATACAAAATCACAGATCCGTCGGAGTTTCTCGCCGCGCGACCGATGGTTTGAACGAGCGATCGTTCGCTTCGAAGAAAACCCTCTTTGTCAGCATCGGTGATCGCAACTAGTGACACTTCGGGAATATCAAGACCTTCTCGCAAAAGGTTAATCCCGATCAAAACATCAAACACACCGAGGCGAAGATCGCGAATGATTTCTGTACGCTCGACTGTCTTAATGTCGCTGTGAAGGTACTTTACTTTGATGCCAAGGCCTTCGTAATACTCGGTCAAATCCTCGGACGATCGCTTCGTCAGTGTCGTAATCAAAACGCGTTCGTTTTTCGCGATTCGAATTCTAATTTCCTTTAAGAGATCATCCACTTGATGTTTCGCCGTGCGAACTTCCATGTTGGGATCCAAGAGCCCGGTCGGCCGGATGATCTGTTCGATGATCAACCCTTCCGATTTCTGAAGTTCGTAAGGTCCCGGCGTCGCAGAAACGTAGACCACGTTGTCCATCAGCTTTTCAAATTCTTGAAAGTTCAAGGGCCGGTTATCAAGTGCACTCGGCAAGCGAAAGCCGTGTTCGACCAGGGTCATCTTTCTCGCCCGGTCGCCACGATACATGCCGCCAATTTGCGGAACTGTGACGTGGCTTTCGTCGATAAAACACAGAAATTCTGGCGGGAAATATTCAATCAGCGTCGGAGGCGGCTCGCCCGGCTGACGCCCCGTTAAATGCCTGGAATAGTTTTCGATGCCTTGGCAAAAACCAAGCTCTTCCATCATTTCAATATCGTAGTAGGTGCGTTGCTCGAGGCGCTGGGCTTCGACAAGTTTCATCTGATTTTTTAGCTCTTGAAGACGCTCCAGAAGCTCAGTCTGAATTGTTTTAATCGCGAGCTTCGACTTGTCCTCGCTTGTGACGTAGTGACTGCCAGGATAAATCGCAACCTGGTCAAGATCCTCTAAAACTTCCCCTCGTAACGGGTCGATCCAAGACACTTTCTCGATATAGTCGCCAAAGAATTCAACTCGAACAACTCGGTCCTCTTCGTAGGGCGGATGAATATCGATGATGTCCCCGCGCACTCGAAACTTTCCGCGATGAAAATCAATGTCGTTGCGGGCGTATTGAATTCGAACAAGCTCTCTCAAAAAATGGTCGCGACGAGTTTCTGTGCCGACCACCACGTGGATCATCATTCCTTCGTAAGCTTCCGGCGAGCCAAGGCCATAGATACAAGAAACAGAGCTGACAATGATGACATCTCGACGATCAAACAGAGATCTCGTGGCCGAGTGGCGCATGCGATCGATTTGTTCATTGATGGCCGAATCCTTTTCGATGAAGGTATCCGACGACGGAATGTAAGCTTCTGGTTGATAGTAGTCGTAGTACGAGACAAAATATTCGACCGCATTTTCCGGAAAAAGCTCTTTAAATTCCGCGTACAGCTGTGCTGCCAAAGTTTTGTTTGGCGCTAAAATCAAGGTCGGAAGATTTGTTTCTTGAATGACGTTGGCCATGGAAAATGTTTTTCCAGATCCCGTCACGCCCAATAAAACTTGGTGCTTCGTTCCGTCTTTGATGTGGCTAACCATTTGACCGATCGCGCGTGGCTGATCGCCGGCCTGCTTCATCTCAGTCTTTAGCCTAAATTGACCGATCGGTGATCGGACTCGTCGGCCTCCAGGAAGCGACGCACCTTCTTCACCAGTGCGTGGCGCATCGGTAGGCATTACTTCGTCACTTCCCAGCGGGTGCCGTCTGCTGTGTCGGATATCGAAATCCCTAGGCCTGCAAGCTCATCGCGAAGCTTGTCA
This sequence comes from Bdellovibrionales bacterium, assembly GCA_034366485.1. Taxonomy (GTDB): domain Bacteria; phylum Bdellovibrionota; class Bdellovibrionia; order Bdellovibrionales; family JAMPXM01. Next base: position 1,034 of record JAXMMN010000212.1, on the reverse strand, counting down.
CTTGTGGCAAAGTCTTTTGCCTGCTTCGCCGCCCAACGGCTTTGAACCTTTTCTTCAATCGTCGCTCGTTCAAGACCTTTTTGCTTGAGTAGCATTTCATCCAATGTCGATAGAAACTGAACAGCCGGTTCCTGATAAAGCGAAAATAGCTTTCCAGTTTCGCGGATCCAACCAAGAAAGGCATTCGCATTTGCAAGAGCCTCTGCGTTTGGCTTTCCAAGCTTCACCGTCGCATTGTAGGCGCGAATCACGTTGAACACTTCCGCAAATGCCTCAGGAGTATTGAAGTCATCGTCCAACGCCAAGGCCAACTTTGCCGAGCCGGTCGTCATAGCCTCCGATAAACCAGGGGCCACCTTACCTGCTGGTGGCGCTGAGCCCCCCGCAGCTTTCGCGCTGTCGACAAAGAATTGTTGAACACGTTCTGCTTGCGCCATCGCGGAATAAGCGCGCGCGAGACCCGAAACCGCTCGCTCAATGCCTTGGTCCGAAAAATCACTCACGCTGCGGTAATGAACAGAAAGAATCATGAACTTGTAAATCTCGGCATTGAATTCTTTTAAGAAATCGCGTGCCGTTTTGATGTTACCCAAAGACTTCGACATCTTTCGGTCACCGAAATTAATCATGTTCCAGTGAATCCAATGTTTAACGAATGGCTTCCCGCTGGCACCCTCGCTTTGTGCCACTTCATTTTCATGGTGCGGGAAAATCAAATCCATCCCGCCGCCGTGAATGTCGATCGAATCTCCGAAAATAGCTTTTACCATTGCCGAACATTCGATGTGCCAACCCGGCCGCCCTTGGCCCCACGGCGAAGCCCATGACTGCTCGCCTGGTTTTGCCGGCTTCCATAGCGCAAAATCCAAAACGTCTCGCTTCTTTTCGCCAGGTTCAACTCGGGTCCCCGTTCGCACATCTTCGATATCGCGCTTGGAAAGCTTCCCGTATTCGGGAAAGCTTCGAACAGAGTATAAAACCTCGCCGTCAACTTCATAAGCTTTGCCATTCGCAATCAGCTTTTCTGTGATTTC
>JAXMMN010000211.1:0-2518 GCA_034366485.1 Bdellovibrionales bacterium | reverse complement strand
TTTAAGAACGCCGATCGCTTCTTCTGGCGTTTCGCCCGTGATGAACATCTTCGCCATTTGCGTGACGTTTTTCTTAATCGCTCCTGCCATAAGACCTGGTGCTAAAGAACCAAGTCCAAGACCGACGTTGAAAACTTTTGGAAGTTCATCGCCGCCTTCTGCGAAGTACTCTTTCAAATGGCGCGCAACTTCGGAACCAGAATTCAAGTAAGGAAGAACGTCGACGAAACGAAACATCTGCGTCTTGAACTGTTCGTTCTTCATCGACCAGTCCATGATTTCGCCGTACCAGAAGTTTCGGCTAAACAGCGAAGGACCGTCTGAGTCCATCGTGTTGAAAATCATTTCGCCTCTTGTTTTAACGGCACTTTGAAAGGCAGCGTCGCGAACGACTTTAGAGTTTCCAGATTGAGCCACGTAAGATCCCCCGTTTAATGCGGGGGGAACTTACCAAGGGGTTTGCCTAGAGGGAACTACCTCGCTTCATGCTTCGATCCGGAAATGCACTGCGTTAGCGGAAGATCCAAGACTGGCGTGCCTCGTGGCCGCTGTCAGATCGAAACCACGCTTGCGCTCGGTCGCCTTTCGTGAGGCGGCTGACGCCGGCCGGAGTGCCTGTCAGAAGCAAATCACCTGGTTCTACGGGGAAATTTTCGAGGACGTAGCGCCTTAAGACGTCGAAATCGAACACCATGTCTTTGGTGGTTCCGTGTTGCCGGACTTCGCCGTTCACGGAAAATTCAAATTCAAAATGCGGGACGCTTGCGGGAATTTCGACGAAGTCCCCTATGGGGCAGCTTCCGCGAAAAGATTTCGCCAAAGTCCACGGATGGCCTTGCGCCTTTAATTTTGTTTGATGGTCTCTGGCGGTCAGATCCAGGGCCAATGCGGCCGCATCGAAGTGAAGGTCTTTGGCTTTGGGGGCACCGGCGAAGCGAAGAGCGATTTCGATTTCGTGGTGAATGTCGAGGGACCCCTCCCAGAGTTCACACACGGGGCCATGCACGAGGCTTGAGCCACTTTTTAAAAAGATCATAGGCATTTTTGGAACTTCATTGCCTAATTCTTTTGCGTGATCGCGGTAGTTTCGTCCGACGGCCCAAATATTCATGCGAAGCGCCTCCAGATTCCGTTTTGAAATCCATAAATTTTCATACTCAAAGGCGCCCAAGGTTCGGCGCGCTGAAGTTCTAGTTCGTCGCTATCAATGAAAAGGCCGGCCGCCTCTAGCCAATCAAGATGCGAGCAGCCGAGCGTCACTGATAGTTTTTTTGGCGAAAAGTCTTTCGGCGAAAGCTTTTCTTCGTCCGACGCGTCGGCTGTCCATTTATTCAGCTGAAACTTCACGCGCTTTTCCATAGCACTTTGAGTTTCATCGCCGGTTCTTTCGTCGAGATCCGAAAGAACTTGCACGGGGGTCTGCAGTGAATCGCGAACGAATCGGAGTGTTTGTTGGGTTCGCAATTTCGGTGAACTGCATAGCTGAAACGCGCTCGCCGGCCGTCGAAAATGTTTTAGAATCTTAAGCTCTAACAGCTTAGGCAGGCCCTCGGCCTGTTTGTGGCCTTCCGGCGATAAGCCATCCTGGCTGCCGGCGCGGGCTGCGTGTCGCATCAGAATGAGGACTTGATCGATGGTTGGTTCCACTGAAATTCAGCCTCGCGTATTGTTAGCATTGAATTCAAGTATCTTTTCGTTTTAGATAGGGGGGATGTCAGAAAGCAAAAAGTCGCCTCAGCGCATAAAAAAATTCGTCACGAAAGATCTCACCGTTCGTGCGGCGGCCATTGATGCAACGGCCGTTGTCGAAGAAATGCGCGCCATTCAAAACAGCTATCCGGTTCCGACGGTGGCCGTCGGTCGATCGATGGTGGCGGCACTCTTGATGGCGTCGCATTTAAAAAACCAGCAAGAGCTTTCTGTTTACATCCAAGGAAGTGGTCCGCTTTCAAGTGTATTTGCGCAAGCAAGCTTCGAGGGCAAGGTTCGCGGCGTTTCAAGTCATCCACAGCTTGAGGTGCCGATCGTCGGTGGGAAGATTCAGATTGCGAAATCCATTGGAATTGGACTTCTGACAGTGACGCACCATCTGCCGCATTCGGTGGTACCACATCGCGGGACGGTCGAGCTTGCAACCAGTGAAGTGGGCGATGATATTGCCTACTACCTTCAGCAATCTCATCAAATCGCATCGGTCGTTTCGTTGGGTGTTCACTTGAATACGTTTGGCCATGTCGAAGCTGCGGGCGGAGTTTTAATTGAACTCATGCCAGGGCACGAAGAAGAAACCGCCGTCAAAATCGAAGCGCGCGTGAAGCAAGCGAAGTCCGTTTCGGCCCGTCTTCTTGAGGGCGCCTCGGCGTCTGATCTCGTGCGCGATCTCCTGGCCGATTTTGAATTGATCGAGCTCGATCACGAACACGATGTGCTTTATCAGTGTCGCTGTTCACACGAGCGGGTGAAGCGGTCAGTTTCGCTGCTTGGCTTAAAAGAACTTGATGAAATGATCGAGCTCAAA
>JAXMMN010000210.1:0-5511 GCA_034366485.1 Bdellovibrionales bacterium | reverse complement strand
TCTTTGATCTCGGTCGAGAGACAAAGATTGTTCGACGAGAGCCTGGAACATCAGGAACTTTTTTAAGAGTCGCTCTGACGCCTGTTCAGCTGACGAAATGGAAAGAGTTCCTCGTGGAAGCGGATGCGACCGCACCATGAGTCGCGGAAAGCTCATCAGTTCGACGGCTCTTCTTACTGTTTCCTTCGCGACTTTTTTGTTTGTTGCGCAAGCCCAGACGGAATCACCAACGCCAAGTCTGACGCCGCTCTGTGCACCCGAGCAATTGGTTCTGAAGTGTGTGGATCATTCGGAATCCCCTCTTGATCTTCGCAAAGCTCGCTCAGAAGCCGATGGGGTCAAATTCAACTACTTCCTCTGGGGCAAACGGGAGCATCACCAAGAACTCGAAAAGTTCGCGAGTGCTTCCAGCGATACTGATCAGACGCGCGCACTTGCGTTGGTCGATGTGGCAAGAAAATATGCGATCGAATATGTCACCGGTGGACGCGACCCCTCCGCTTGGTCCATCGAGACTCGTACCATCGTCGATCGAATCCGAAAAATCGAATTCAGAATTTCTGATCCCTACAGTTCTGACTGCTTCGAAGCTACGGACCCTGGACTTCCACAAGCCGCTTACTCGCCTATGGAGCATGCGATCGGACTTTGCCATAGTCTTGTGAAAACTCATTCGAACGTGATCTTGGCGACACTTCTTCATGAAATTGGCCATGCGGTATCCACATGTAATATGAAAAAGGCACTTCTTCGGCACAAAGAGCTTACCAGTGAGGCCTTTAGCTGCCTGAACGAGGTCTATTCGGATCTCGGTTCCACTGATGACGCTTCTGAAAGGGAAGATACAGACCGAACACTTGCTAGGTCGATCAGCGAAATCAAACTTGGTCTCGACGTGAACGCCACTAATACAGAAACCATGCTTCGCTGTGGCGCTGTCGAGCGAGTACCCAATTCGAGTCTTGAAAATGTGCGCGGCAACACTCAGTTTGACCAGTGCGCCTTGCGCCGTTTTGCAAAAGACTATGACCTCTACGTCGCGCGATTTGCACTTGGTCAGGACTCGCTTCCAAGAGGATTGATCGAAAAAGAAAAGAACATCGTGGACAAGTTCAAAGAGTCCAATCCTCAAAGTTGTTATCGAAAATCCGAGGAGCATTTCGCAGACACGTTCGCTGCACAAGCTTTGGCTCTATGGCACAAAAGCGAAAAAAAGAATCGTGGGGATTTTCGCCTAGCCGTTTATGATCTGGCGCAAACTTACTGCATGGGCCGATTGGAATCGCGCAATGTGTCCAATGCCTATCTTTATCCGGCTGATGATGTGCGCCTGCTCTCGTACCTAGCCCCTCCTCATTTTCAGAACCAGATCGGTTGCGCCAATCTCCCCAAGCCCGTTTGCACACTAACTGAGGATCCGGCGGGCCTGACATCGTCAAGCCCTAGCCGCAGTTCAAAACGAGGCACAGCAAAATGACCTCGTTTTTTCGCAAGTTCGCTGCCGTCACAGCGGTTTTTCTTTTCTTAATGATTGCCGCACAGCCGCCAGCGGCTCACTCGACTTCTTCCCGTCCACGCATCGATACCGAAGCCTGGGACATTAAAGAGCCGGCACAAGGGGATTCAACTTCGCAACTGACCGTGATCTTTCGTTTAACTTTCGGTCAGACACACCAAAGAGCTTTCTTTGCCACGATGTCGTCCCAAAAAACTCAGCAGAAAAATCAGCAAGAAAATGGTTCCGGCGTTCTCACCCAAGAAAGTCGAACCGGCCACACGGCGGCAAGCATTGGCGCAGCGAAAGCAAAAGCCCTAACAAAACTGCTCAGTGATTTTACGACAGATACTGGCTATGCGAAGCCGGGAAAATATTGGTCCTGCCAATACCCGCTTGATTTCACGTTTGCCCAAAAAACAACGCTTCGGCGCTGCCGCGAAATGCTGACGCCAGCTCACAAAAAGTCCTTTAGCCGGCTTGTCAGCACGCTCTCGCTAGAATCCAAACGCTAACAATCGCCTTCAACTTTCAATTGTTACATTGAAGTGAACTTGAGGTACCGCAACTTCCTAATACTGGAATGTTTCGATCTATGACCAACATGTTTTCTCGACCGGTACTAGCGTTGTATTGATACAAGAAGCCCTTTACAGGAACAAACGTGTTGTATCGAGGAGGACGCGACATAAGCGTCACCATTGATCCGGAGTAGTTGACATTATTCAATTTCCAGCTAAGTCCAAAATTCTGATTGGACCCACCAAAAAGCTTTAGGCCCCAGCTTGCATCGAAACTAAATGAAAGCGTAGGCGGCGAAGGAAGCGTTGCCAGAAAGTTCGCGCGCCCCCGTACAACGCTCAGCCAATAAGCAGGATCATTGGGATAGCTTTCAAAATGCATCATATCAAAAAATTCGAAGATCGTAGGCTGACGACCCGTTCTGGCTGAGAATTCGCCATTCACGGTATCGATCGCAGATTGCGCGTAGAGTTGCGTTAAAGCGGGCGTCGTTCCGCAAAGCTTCTGATTCACGTTGCTTGCCACATTTTTTCCCGCCAGGTGCGATGCCACCTGCATCTTTCGCGCATCACTGTCGCTCGTCACCAATCGCACAGCCGTGTAATAGTCATAGGCAGTGAGTTTACATAGATCGCGTTCAACAGGCTGATACCATGCAAATTGAGCGTCGCAAGCGTTCCGCATATTCGAATGAAACTCTGCATGACAAGCCGTCGCAGAGTTTCCGATTTGCACCAAGCACTTGTCATGTCTATTACATGACGAAGTGAATGTGCTCTTAAAGGCACCGATGTGGGGAATCCAAGCCGTGTTGATTGTCACACCTGAAACCTCGCCCGAAAGTGTACAGCCGTCGCCAATCCCCGTCAGGTTTTGACCATAGTTGTTGTGCTGATCAACGACCGGCGGATTACAAATTTGCGCGAACGCCAAAGAACTCGTAACTTGAACGAATCCAACTGCAACCCAAAACGCGGCCTTAGCGATGACTGTATTCATGGTGCCCCCTCGAAGAAGCTATCAGCTGCAAGCACCAAGCCTGTCTCGAAATGAACAGATTAAATCCTAAAAGGGCCTGTGTTTCTCTCTCACAACTGGATGGATCGAAACGAAACGGCTACGCCGAAACTTTCATATAGAAAATCGACAGGTCTAATTTGGCTAGCGGCCTCGAAGCTTTAAGCGAGCTTCTCGACGCTTCATTGCATCTGCGTGTCGACGCTTTTCGTCTTTGGTCGTGATTTCCAAGGGCGCGATCGCTGTTGGCACCTTGTTCGCGTCAAGCGCAACGAAGGACAAGTAAGCACTGGCCGTATGAAAGGTCTCTCCCGTTCGAGGATTTTCCGCATCCACGCGAACGCCGACTTCCATCGAAGTTTTTCCGACGTAATTCACACTGGCTTTCAAATTAACGGTCCAACCGATAAAAACGGGCTGAACGAACTGAAGATAGTCGATCGAGGCCGTTACAACGGGAAGTCTTGCGTGCCGTTGGGCCGTGATGGCGCCACAGATATCAATCCACGACATGATGACGCCGCCGAACACACTGCCAAGTGCGTTGGTGTGTTGAGGCATTACCATTTCCGTCATTGTGGTTTGTGAGTCAGAGATTTTACGAGCGGACTGCGAGGACTTCGTGATCTTTTTCATTTCAGTAGGCTAAAATGACTGCCTTTTTTTTGCAGCAAATTCCTCTTTCAGTTTTTCCCATTTCTCGCGCTCGTTTCTCGAAAGGATTTCCTCTCGACTTCGGCGCGCACACGGATCTTGAACATTCATGTTGACCACCTGCTCTTTTAAGAAGGGCCCCGTGGCGAAGATGGCGCTATCGGCGTGCCACTCCGGATCGATTTTAAATCTATGGTCCTCACCAATGTAGATGATTCTGTCTGCACACCGCTTTTGCTGAATAATCTCATCCACATCGACAATTTGATCCGGCCCCCCGATGGGTGGCGATGGGATGCCTGCTGGCTCTCTGGGATCAGTCGCATATTTTTTAGTTTTCATCTCTTCATGCCAAACAGCATGATCGCCCAGCGCAGAACTCAGTATGTTCTTTGTCACAAAGACTCTCGTCATTTGACCCGATTGATCAAAGTCATAGTTCAATGCGTTCGTCGCTAGCCCCTTAAAATCCCCTTCGAATACGGCTCGAGCAATGCGTGCACCTGGTGCGCCATTGAGGAGCAGAGAGATCCCAATATCGGAGGTCACATAGATGTTCATCGGTTCAGAAGTTTCGGAGACGATCACCGGCACCGCCAACGACAATGGAATGTCTTCATATTTGCGCTCAACGCGATTTGAATTCGAAATGTGCAACCAATGCGACCGTCCATGCGAACCGCGCTTGTTACTTGCGACACAGCGGAACTCGCGGCATGGAACAAATTTCTTATTAGGATCGATTTCAGCCGAAGTTTTAGCTACGTCGGACGAATCGGCAATTTTAGCTGAATCCAAAAGTGGCTGATCCAAGTACTTCGTACGCCAAGTAGGCTCAGGATCAATTTCGACAAAATGAGGCTGCAAATAGTTGATGATGAGTTTTTCACCGTTATTATTTTGAGAGAGATCAAACGGCGAAACGGCAGGACTTTCTACGCCGAACTTGCCCGCGACATCGCGAAAAATATTGGATGAGAGCAGAAATGCAAAGAGCATGTGAACGCCAAAAGAAATGATCAAGAAGTCGATCGTATGAACTTGTGCAACGACCTTGGGCCGCTTACTGATCCGTCTCATGCAGACTTACATTGTAGCATTGCAAGCTGAAGCCGACCGCAGACTCCGAATTTATAATCGTTTAACCGCATCAATCCGATACATCGGCCATTGAGCGAACGCCTCAAAATAGCAAAGGCCAGATCGCTGTCTCTTCTAGCGCGACCTAGCCCTTACTTTGGAAACAAAAACTTTCAACTACTCAGCGGAAACGAGGGAGACTCCGCTCCCTCGCGTAACCAGCAGAGGAATCAGATACCGAATGCGCCAACGTCACCGTTGCCGCCGCTACCAACACCAGTGCCACCGCTTGGAATTTCGGTGCGCATTGGAGCAGCTGTAGCTGAACCCGCCGTGAGACCTGACACTGTTGTGTTACCAACAGGCATCGTGTTGATCGCCGAAGCGCCAGCTGGAATTTCGTTTCGCGTTGGCTGAGCTGGTTCGTTGTCCACGAAACCGAGGTGCGGCAAGCACCAAACGATCAGCTGAGCACGCGACTTCACACTCATCTTTTTATAGATGTTTGTGAGGTGAAATTTCACTGTCTTTTCAGTGACGAAGAGCTGATTAGCTACTTCTTTGTTCGACAATCCTTTAGAAACCAATTCAGCTACTTCAGCTTCACGGTTCGAAAGGCCCTTTTGAATCAACACATCTCTGAGCATCCTTGCTCCCTCCGCTTTGTGTTTTTATTCCTCTGTAAACCAGGCCTACTTTCGTCGTCCTGTACTTACATCTAACGCTTCTAAAACTACTCTCTC
>JAXMMN010000209.1:0-3106 GCA_034366485.1 Bdellovibrionales bacterium | reverse complement strand
AATCACAAGGGGGAACACATGAAAGCAAACTTAAAGCAGACAACTTTGAAAGCAGGACAACTGGCAATGCGATCTCACCGCTTGGGTTTACTCTTCACTGTGGTTTTAGCTGCGGTAGCGTCCGTGGTTGTAACTGTGGCTCCATCAAAAGCCAGTGCGGCACCTACAGCTCAACAATACGCCCTTGTTCAAAGTGCAGTGGACGCACAGATCGCACAATCGTCTGCGCGAGTTGCGGCTGCAAGAGCCCTTATGCATGGTCCATTTTTTCTTCGGACCGTAGGCGCTGCCCAATTAGCACTCGCAATGTCGGAATTCAGTCGCTTCACGAGTTTGAAGAAGCAAACCACAGATGCCCAATCTGCCGGAGCTAATCCACCGCAGGCAGCTATTGATCTCGCTATGAAACAAGCAGCCGCACGAATGTCGATTGCCGTCGCAAGCAGGAACTATGGTCTCCTTGGTCTTTACGCAGCACAAGTCGCCCAAATTTCAAGTTTAAATCAAGCCATTCAGCAAGGTAACGCCTACGTCGCTGCGACGCCACGGCCGCGAAGCGGAGTGCGCTTCACATCAGGACCTGCTTCAACTGTAAACATAGCGCCAGTGCGTCGCCCGGCCTCCGATCAAGGAGAATGCGAACAACGCAACGGAAGAATGGTTTGCTTCCGCACGTCTGTCACAGTTCGCTAACCACTACTCATCTACCGTCCGACAGAAACGAAACTGCTCTCGCACGATCCGCCGAAGGCAAAACCTTCGGTTGGTTGTTGCGAGGCTCGTTTAGGTTCGATCGGTTTAGGTACTGCACCCGTATTCTCTTTTAGTCCCGATAAGCGTGCCATCACTCGCTTCATTTTCCAGTTCTCGTACACTTTGCTTCCGGCAATGTAAGACAAGAGGCCAGTCGTAAGCGCCGTCGAAACTTCCATCAACGAAAACGATTGCATCGATTGAATCAGCGGAGAACCAACTCGTTCTGTCAAAATGCGACCGACATCTGTCGACAACAAGACCGCAGGCATGATGGCCACAAAGGTCACAGAGTATGCCAGCATTTCCGCCACGCCATACTTTCCACCTAAGTGAAAGACACCCGCCCAACCTGGCTTGTTGCTGTCATAGGGCTTAAAGGACTGCATACGGTAGTTTCTAAACAGCCACTGTACCGGTGCCATCACGAAAATACCTTGAGTCAAAATGGAAGTGACCCAGAACGAATATCCGATTCCAGTTCCAAGAGCGAAATGGCTCCACGCCCAGCTAACAGAAAATGCGACTGGCCAGAACTTCAAGTTTCGAATGTTCGCAGAAACCAACTCTTCCGCAAATGGAACTCGACGTTGAATCACGCCCAAAGCGCCACGATCGATACTTTGATCGTTGAACATCGAATCTACGATTCGAAGACCGCGGTTAACGGTGCTTGCAACCGTTGAGACAACGGTTCGGCGAATTCGCGTGAGCTTTCGATCAATTTCATTCGAACGCTCAAGTTCGAGCTCTGTCAAAGTCTGAAGATCCTTTGCAGTTTGGCGTGTCAATGCCTGCCGCAGGGCTTGAGTCATTCCAGGCTGGGCCGGATCAAGAGCGCTCACGATATCAGTCATCGTGGTCGCATCACGGTAAGCCGCAAGATAAATGGACGCGTGCGTTTGCAATCTTAGCCGAGTTTGTTCAAGCGGGCTAAGTTTTGCCATATAAGCTTTCATGCCAAGAGTTTCGAACTGTTGCTTAGCAACAAAGTCTGACTTTTCTTGGATCTCCTTAAGCATGATTTCGTACTTCTCATTTTCCGACTGCCATGGCGCACGAATCGTCGAACGTTTGTCTTTTTCGTTCTCAGGCGCAAGACCTTCAATATGAAGACCAATTTGCTTGCCGCTTTCACGAACGTACAGATCCCGTAAAACAGATTCTAAGTTTTCTTTCGTTAAAAGTTCTGGCTTTCCGGAGTTCTCAAGCGCGTACTGCGCCAAGCGAGCTTCCGCACGCTTTAAACTTTGTCGATGACTCCATTGTTCAATCCAACCAGATTGGGGCTTAAACCTGCTCGCTTCCTCTTCTGCGCGCTGTTGATCACCCATAGCTTTTGCGGCAATGTGCGTGCGTTGAAGAACTTCCGCCCGAAGATTCGCATCCTCAAGAATCTCAGCGTCCGTTTTGCTAGCGAGTTCTGGACGTTGGGCTCTCGCTTTTGCGATTGCTTCTTCCTCGGCCAATATTCTATAGCGCAAAATGTCTTCGCGTTTTGAAACCAAGTTATCAACTGTCGAGCCATCTAACTGACTCGCAACCGCCTGTCTTAAATAAAGAACGGCCATATTCGTTGCGCCGGCGCCAAACTGATTTGACCAAGTGACTGGCAAGTAGCGAGCTGTGTATTCCGTCGGACCTTCGTAATTGGCCATGACGATCAACTGACGAAACGCCATCGCTCGAGCGCTAATTTCCCGTAACTCATCTTTAAGGCGACGCACATCCTGATCGCGCACAGACTTTTCAATTTGATTACCACCGACCAATAGAGACGGGCTTTCCATGTACCGAAGCACCGCTTTGGCGACAATGGGAAGAGACTTTCGAAGACGTTCCGAATCAGAAATTAGAAGCTCAACAAGCTTGATTGCTTTTTCGGTGTCAGGCGATGGACTTACCTCGTGCCATGCTTTCGCTTGTACCAAGGCACGACTTAGAACATTGGGTAAAAGTCCGCGACGAGACGACAAGATAAAGCCCGCTTCTTTTATGATCGGCTTTCCGTCTTCACCTAGCCTTACTTTTCCTTCTTTGTCTTTTTCATACTCGACCGTATCTGCTGCCAAAGGATTCACGTTAGCAAGGAGAGTATCATTCGTCGGTGTCGCAAATCCCCGCGCCTTTGCAATCGAACTGTAGAGACTCATTGTATCAAATAGAATCTCGGCCGTTGATGGCAGTCCCTTTTGAATCAACGTGAGGTTCACGAGGGCCTCGCGCATTTCCTCGCGGCGACTCTGAAGTTTCGGGTCGTTCGGATTCAAACCCAAGCGACGAAGATCATTATCGACACGGGCGTAAAGCTCTTCAACGACCTGGCTCTTTGCATCCATCGTGAAATCTGCAG
>JAXMMN010000208.1:0-2237 GCA_034366485.1 Bdellovibrionales bacterium | reverse complement strand
ACAGCCTTTGAAACGATTCGCCTCGGAGATCTCTCGCTTTATCCAGAAACCTACGAAGTGAAATGTGGTCAAGACCCAATCCTGCTTACGCCAAGCGAGTTCAAACTCTTGATGGCGCTTGCGAAGAGTCAGGGGCGAGTTCTGACCAGAGATTCCTTGATTTCCCAGGTCCAAGGCGACGGCGTCAGTGTCGTCGGCCGCACGGTCGACACTCACGTGTTTGGATTGAGAAAGAAACTGGGTGGTTGTGCGGACGTAATTGAAACGGTGCGCGGCGTCGGATATCGCGTTAAGCCGGAAATCGAGGGTTAATACCGACCATCGTGATTCGATTCGATCGGCTATTTCGGCGTTTTCGTCGGTGGACATTTCAACTTCAGGCAAGCTTTGCGTATTTTCCTTGGCGCACAGCCGGTCGATCATTTTTTCTGCAAAGCGCGGCACTGCTATTTGGTTTGGTTGGGATCGGCTATTCGGTTCGCCACGTTGCTTTAAAGTATTTGGCAATCAATGAAGAAACTAGCAGCTTTTCGGTGCAACGCTTTGACGAAGCGATTGCTGCTCGTTTTTTGATTTTTCTTTCGCTTGGTCTCGCGTGGATTGCCATTCTTACTTACACAGGGCTAAGGCCGATGGCTCGAATCATGCGAGCGACAAAACGCACCCAGACGGATGAAGATCTCTATGTTGATGAACCAGGCGAATGGATTGAGCTTGAAAAGTCGGTGTCTCAGTTAGCAAGAAACGTCCATTCCCGGGAGGCTGACCTAACGCGTGAACGAGAAGAGTTAGTCACAATCCTTAGCTCAGTGAATGACGCCATCGTCGCCATGGGAAAAGAGACTGAACCTTTATATTTTAATTCGAGGTTCGCAGTTTTATTCGGCTCGGGCAACACCGGTGGTGGTGCTTTGCCTTTAAGAGAGAGATTTCGCGTTCCTGACCTTTTGTCGGCCTTTGACCGAGTTCTAAAAGAGGGTACAACGCGAACTTTCCGAGTGAGAATTCGCACGGAGCTTCACGATGTCGAACGAGATTTTTCAGTCGCCGTGTCGCCACTTTTTTCTCGCGATGATCAACGAGTTCTCTACGGCGCCGTCGCTGTTTTTCATGACATCACCGAGATGAAGGCGATCGAACAAATACGGATCGACTTCGTTGCCAATGCTTCTCACGAGCTAAAAACCCCACTGACTTCAATCAAAGGCTATGTCGAAACGGCAAAGCTAGATCTTGAATCAGGGCGAGCAGAAGATGCGCTGGGCTTTTTGTCGATCGCCGAGCGAAACGTCGATCGATTGATGGCGTTGGTGAACGATTTATTGGATCTGTCCCACCTAGAATCTGGAGCCGAGTTTAAGAAAGTGATTATTAGCACGGCTGAAGTCACAGAGGCTGCCCTCAGATCTGCGATTGATCGTCGCTCAAAGCGCCACACAATCATTGTTGATTGCAAAGTTGATCGCGTGCTTGGCGATGCCCGTCGTATTGAGCAAGTGCTGATCAACTTGGTCGACAATGCGACGAAGTATTCTCCCGATGGAGCTGAAATTCGCATTGTCTGGGAAATAGGTACCGGTGCGAATCTTGGCGAAACAGTCTTAAGAGTGAAGGACTCTGGTCCTGGTGTTTCCGAAGAACACTTGCCGCGACTCTTTGAACGCTTTTATCGCGTGGATGCCGGGCGGGCTCGTGAAGTCGGCGGAACAGGTTTGGGTTTGGCGATCGTAAAGCACATTGTTCTAAGTCACGGTGGTTCGATCGCCGTTCGTTCGAAGCTAGGTGAAGGTGCCGAGTTTCTTTGTCGATTTCCTACTCGCTAGTGAAAATGAGTCTTCGTTACGCCGGCGAAAGTTTGCAGCCGATCGCCAAGTGATCGCTCAGGCGCGACCAAGGTGGACCACTAAGCGCTTTCGCTTCGTTTGTTTGAAAGCCGCGCAGATAGACGCGGTCCAAAGTTAAAAACGGGTAGGGCGCAGGAAATGTCTTTGCATGTACGCCGTGCAACTTTTTGTAGGCTTCATAAAGCCCAAGGCGCTCTTCAAAGTGAGCCGTCACCATGCCCTGCCAATCATTGAAGTCACCGGCCAGGATCAGTCGCTCGATGGACGGGACATGGTTTTGAATTCGTTCAATGATACGGTTGCATTGATTGAGGCGGCCTTTAGCCGTGAGATCTAAGTGGACGCAGAGAAGGTGGCTCGGCGAAGAATTCCAGCTGACAACGGCATGTAGGA
>JAXMMN010000207.1:0-1196 GCA_034366485.1 Bdellovibrionales bacterium | reverse complement strand
AGAGTGGTGGGAAACGATTCTCAATCCCCTCGCAAGCTTGCTTGGGGATTGATTAACTTCTTAGTTCATCTTTTGAGCTGTCGAGCCTTTGCCGAGTAGCAAGTACGTCAAAAGATAACCGAAAATCGCCGTTCCGCCGCTAAACAGAAAGATCGTGATCGCAAGCAAGCGAACAAGACCGACCGGTTGGCCCCAGCGACTAGCGACTTGGTTACAAACTCCCATCAAGCGACTTTCGTTTCCCAATGTCGGATCGGAAGCTTTTGGTAGAGCGATCCAGAGAATTGGGTAAAGGAAAAAACCAAAGCCCAAGCAGACCGCAGCGACCCATGCGATCCGAACTAGGATCACATCCGCTTTAAAGTCAGCGGCGATCCCAGCAGCGACTCCCGCAATCACTCCTTCACCGCGAAGAAACCGTGGAGCACTAGATTCAGTATTTACGACCATTTGAGACCTCCGAACGCGAATTATAGCCCATTTCGCTGTATCTCGCAATGCATTCAACTCGTTGCAGCCGGACTCCCAGAACCTTGGGACGCCAGCTAGCGTTTATCCCTGACACCGATCACAACATCCATTGCCTACAACTTGAGGAGTCTTCATGAACAAAGTCTTTCAATCCACCATCGCCATCGCGGCCTTAATATTAGCAACGGGCACAGCCCACGCAGCGGCTCCTGAGGCCCGGATGCCTGAAGCTTCGACGTTTGATCCATCGGTGAAAATCACTCTTAAACACAAAGACCAAGAAGTCGGAGCGATGATCGAAACGTTCGCCAAAGCGTCTAAGAAAACGTTTGTCGTTGATCCAGGTGTTCGCGGCAAAGTTTCAGTCTTCGCGCCAGAGCCCGTCGGACTTGACGAAGCGTTTGATCTTCTTTCGACGTCGCTTGCGCTAAATGGTTATGCGATCATTGAACATGCCGATCGCTATGTTGTTATGGCGTCACGAAACGCGCAGCGAAGTTCGATTCCAACTTTGACAGAAATTAAATCTGTGAAGCCAGAGCGCTATGTGACTTTGATCATGACTTTGAACCACATCCCCGTGACGGAAATTAACAAAAATCTTCGCATTCTTCCTTCGAAAGATGGCGAAATGATGCCGTTGATTGAATCGAATCAATTGTTGATCACGGATTACATTTCAAATGTGAACCGCATCGCCGGCATCGTAAAGATCCTTGATCAGC
>JAXMMN010000206.1:0-6583 GCA_034366485.1 Bdellovibrionales bacterium | reverse complement strand
TGCTTCGGCGGCTGCAACAAGTTCCTGAATACGGTCGTCCACGTGCTTTCGATACTTCAAGACGTCAGCGTCTTGTCCTTCAAATTTCGCCGAATAGGCAGGGAGGACCATGTGTAAGAGTCGTAGTGTCGCGCCGGCCTTCTTCGCAAATCGGGCGGCCTTTTTCACTCCGACTTCAGCCGATTTCTCTATGTCGGTTGCGTAAAGTATGCGCTTAGCATTTTTATTAACGGTAGAGTCGGGATTTAGGATCAGCAATGAAATTGGCGAAAGCAGCATCATCGTTTCAGCGAAGCTTCCTAAAACCAAGCGTTTAAAACCCGTACGAGAATGCGTTTGAAGTGCGATAAGATCGGCGCCATCTTTTTTCGCGAAGCGAATAACTCTCTCAGCACCAGCCGTCATGGATGTCGAGGCTTCGGTGATCAACTGCAGTTTCACCTTCAGCGACCGTGTATCAATTTTCATCGCGTGTTTTTTGAGAAGCTTTTCCGGATATTTTGAAAAGCGCTCATTTTTTGGAATGTCGTACGCGAGATAGAGGTTTTGTTCGCCTTGGTGTGCGAGATACGTGATCGTTGTAACGTCTGACTTGTTCCAGCCAAGCAGTCGAAGCGCTTGACCAGGCAGCGAGCCGGACCGAGGCGAAGTACGAAGTGCGGGATCGAAAATATCGGTCAGCCAGAGCGCGCGCATAAAAACTCCTCATATAATTTCGGTAAAGTCGCCGCTTAAAGCTTATTAGCACACTTCAATAATCACAAACGGAACACAGAGTAGACGCATGCCTGGCGCCTGAAAAATATCAGTTGAATCGACCCCAAAGCCGACGAAACTGAACATAGCGAGAGAGGCTTGCTTGAATTTCAATCCTGAGAATCCTTTGCCATCCGTCGATGTCGAAAACGTCGACTATGAACTCTTGAAAGCGCATGCCGAGCAAATGGACGGGTGGCTTGGCTATCGACTAGAAGAAGTAGAAGCCGAGGTTCGTTCCGTATTTTCAGCTGACACAAATGTGAGGCCCGACCGGGAATTCTGGATCAGTAAACCCGCACAAACTTTTTCGACGCCATACTTAGATGTTCTGCACGCGCTTCGGGAGGCGGGGACCAGTGCCGAAGACGTGGTTGCCGATCTCGGTTGTGGCTATGGACGGATCGGCGCGGTCTTAGCGCTTGAATATCCAGGTGCCGGCTTCGTCGGAATCGAGGCGATAAAAGAACGTCACGCAGAGGCCGAAAGAGTATTAAAGCAATTTTCAATGCTTCCCATGAACCTGTGTTGCGCGGATCTGCGCACTTTTGATTTTGCAGACGCGAAAGTTGGAGGCCGCAAAGCTACGAAGTTCTTCATATACGATTTTGGCTCGCGCGAGGATTTCGAATTTGTTTTTGATTCGCTCCGAACGCTCGCCACGCAGCAACCCATTACGGTCATTGCGCGCGGGGGGCGGTCCCGTGATCTCATTCAAAAGACCGAGCGCTGGTTGTGCGAAGTTAATCCGCCTCGGCACTTCAAAAGGTTCTCCATTTACCGAAGCTAACTTGACAGCTAAGAGCGAAAGGCGTGAAGGCGCCAGCCCAATGGGCGCCCGTGGTCGCGCAGCTTTTTCTCTGATAGGGCAAGCTCTGCATCTTCTGAAACCAGCGGGGATTGTGACTGAATCATCAATTTTAAATCCGTTGCGGATTCCAGCAGTGCAATGTCCCCAATCGTGTTGCCAGCGGCGATCGCAGGTTTGCGACCAGCAGTGGCGCGAAGAAGTGCGTCGGCTTTTCCTTGGCGATAAGTAACAGGTGACTTCACTCGATCAGTGACGATCAGCGGTCCGCCTGGAGCTTGCGGCAGGACGTCGGTTTCAATACCTAAAACATGATCGTAAGGAACGCCTAACAGGTGCAGGGCCCCTGGTTCGACCGCCCATTTTACCGACGCAGTGACAACGAAGATTTCGAAGCCCGCGGTTTGCAATTTTTCGAACAACATTTGAATGCTTCGAAAAACGGGCCAAGGCTGGTGACTTTGGTAGCAAGCCTGCGCCCACGTGCGAACAGTCTCGAGTGAAGCGCCAGAGGAAATTTGCGCTAGCCAGCCATAGGCGCCATGGGGGTCGCGCTTCTTCCAATTTCTGTAATGTGCCCAGGGATCTTGAGGCAGCCCCTGAAAGCCGCAGTTGTCCAATTGCCATTGGAAAAAGGCTTCGCCCGCATCGCGATCCCACAAAGTACCGTCGGCGTCGAACGCAGCCACGGGCCGCGCATTATTTGAACTGCTTCGTTGAATTGCCGACGCGATCGCAGTATCGAGATCATTCCACAAAGCGGAACTAAACTCGTTAAACTTATCAGAATAGCTATTTGAGACCATAGTAGGGAGATTCAATCATGACTGATCCGCAAGTGCCACAGTTTCCCGAATATCGAATTCTCTCCGCGAACGAGGCGGAAGAAGTTTATCAGTTTTCCAAGGCGCGCGCGCCAGCATCGGATCCATTTCTCGAATGGTCTGCACCCTGGCGCAAAGAATCGCTTGAGCATTACTTAAAACTTGGTTGGTCGATGGCGCGTCGAGATCCGATGACGGGAAAACTTCTTGGGTATGCACTGGCGCAGCCATTTTTGTTTTTTCGTCGACAAACGCAAACAGTCTGGATTGAGCACGTGGAAGCGGAAACCAAGGCGATCGCAGCAGAACTCGTCGACACCTTGGTTCGGATCGGCCGTGAAAAACACATGCAGCGGGTTTTGATGGACTACAATCCATCAAACTTGGACTTAGGGCTGGGTGAGGTGATTCGCGCAAGAAACGGTAGGATGATTGAGGACGACATCTTAGAATTTCCTACAACAAAGAGTTGAGGATTATGCCAAACGAACTTCGCCTTTCCGTGCACGATCGTCCCGTCATGCTAAACCTGATGAAGCGGGAAGAATATGATCTGGTCATCATCGGCGGAGGAATTAACGGGGCAGGCGTCGCTCGAGATGCGGCCTCTCGCGGAATGAAAGTCGCCGTGATCGAAGCCGAAGACTTTGCGATCGGCACCAGCTCGCGTTCGTCAAAGTTGATCCATGGAGGTATTAGATACCTCGAAAATTACGAGTTTCACCTGGTCTTTGAAGCGCTCAGCGAGCGGGCTCTGCTTTTTGAAATTGCGCCGAATTTGGTGCACCCTTTGCGTTTTGTACTGCCGCTCTACAAAGGGAATCGTGTCGGCATGTTTCTGATGGGCCTCGGGATGTGGGCCTACGATGCGCTTTCATTGTTTGAGGCCCCCGAGCCCCACGAGCGATTAAGCGCTGAGGAATCTTGCCGTCGCCTTCCGCTGTTGCAGCCCAAGGGCCTCCAGGGAAGTTACGTATATAGCGATGCGTACATGGATGATGATCGCTTGGTGCACGAAACATTTCGATCGGCGGTCGCCCTAGGCGCCCGAGTCGCCAATCGCGTTCGCGCCAAAGATGTCGTGATGAAGGACGGTAAAATTGCGGCCGTCGTTGCGCATGATTCTAAATCAGGAACTAACTTTGAAATTCGCGGTAAACACTTCGTTAGTACCGTCGGCCCATGGACGGATCGTGTGGCCACTGATCTCTTAAAAGATTGGAAGAAAATTTTGCGCCCATCAAAAGGCGTGCATTTAACTTTCAAGCGCTCTCGCTTTGACGTGAAAGATGCTATCGTCATGGCGGCCGATGACGACAAACGAATTGTCTTTGGAATTCCTCGCCACGAAATGTACATCATCGGGACCACCGACACCGACTTCACCGGCGATCCAAAAGATGTTTCTGTCACGCCGGAAGATGTAAGGTATCTTTTGGAAGTCGCTAGCCACTATTTTCCAGGTGCAAAGCTAACGAAAGAGGACATTATCGCTAGTTATGCGGGCGTGCGTCCGCTGGTAGATGACGGCTCGGCGACCGAGTCGAAAACTTCACGCGAACATGTCGTGCTCAACGACCCAAGAAATATCACGTTCGTCGCAGGTGGCAAGTACACGACTTACCGTCGAATGGCTCTCGACACTGTTGAAAGCACGCTCGACTATTTTGGCATAGAGGACCGCGTACGCTTCGGACGCTCTGGGACCGAGGCTCCGTTAAATAAACTTGCTTCAGTCGAAGCGCTGACTTCGGCACGGCAATCTATAGATCGCTATGTTCGTGAATCAGGATTAGAGCGAGATGAGATCTCGCTCTTGGTTGAGCGGCACGCAATGGAAATCGAAGCGTTGTTGGCGCGCGATCCGGGCCCACCCTTGAGTTCAAAAGAACGCATGTGGGTGATGGAAGCCAAACATGCGATTCGCGAAACGATGTGCGATTCGCTGGTGGATTTTTATTCTCGCCGAGTTCCGCTGTTTCTATCGCAGCGCGATCATGGATTGGGATACTTAAATAGAATTTCGAGAGCCTTTCAGGAAGAGCTCGGGTGGACCGAGTCTGAAAGAGTCGCCGCCTGTCAGGCGCTTCAAGAATACATTCGCAACGAGCTCGCCTGGCGCGACTCGGTCTAGCGGCGCACGAGTTGCCCTCCCGCGTGCGGCGCACGCATTGCCCTCTTGCGTGCGGCGCACGCATTGCAAAACGTCATGACTAGCAGCTGATAAGCAGCGCGCCCGGCAACGGGCACGACCGATCGCGCGCGGAATCGCATTAAATGCGAGGCCGCAGAGACCGGAGTGCCGCATTCGGGCGCAAGGCTTGAATATTTTTACCGTTAAACAGGTACCGTTAAACCTTTGCCGTTTAACAATTTTAGAGGAGATGAAGCATGGCCCTAAAGAAAAAGTCGCAATCCCGAAAGGCGGCTCCGAAGGCTGCGATTAAGTCGCGAACAAGACCATCTAAAAAAGCTTTATCGAAAGCAGCTCGGTTTGCGGGAATTCGCAAGGCGGCCTTATTGGCAACGGTCCTCGCGCTCTTCGTGATCGCGTTCGCGCAAAATTCAGAAGCACAGACGTCGACCAAGCAACCGCTGATTAAAGACTTCCAGACGACGATTGCCGGAGTTCTGTATCGCGGCGGATCTCGTGGTGCGAAGCCGCTTTCAGATGCGCAACTTCAGCACCTCTGCGAAGAAGGCGTTGGGCATGCAATCTATACTTACGATACTGGCTTTAAAAAGTCCCCAGCGCGAACATGTACAATGAAGGATGGTCGCCCCGGAAAAATCGAGTATTCTTACTTTCGATTTCTCGACAAAAAAGGCATTGAAGCTTCGATGGAGGCGATTCACAACTCCATCGTGAATCCAGCGGCAGGCTCGACTTTTGTTCACTGTTGGAATGGCTGGCATGCAAGCGGCGAAATTGCGGCAATGGCGTTGAAACAGTTTTGCGACTATTCAAACTCGCAGGCGACGGAATACTGGAAAGCAAACATCGGCGACAAAGGTAATTTGCCAAAGTATGGCCGAGTACTTACCCGCATCGAAAACTTTCAACCTATCCCAAGTTTGAAATTGAACCTCAAGCAACAGTCGCAAATTTGCCCTCGGTAGTGGGCGCTGCGACCGGCGGACGATTATCTTCCGAGGTTCTTTAAAAATCGAATGACACGAGCGGGTGAGTTTAAGCCCGCTTGTGCGAGAAACGCCGCCACTGCGGGACCGCCGGTGGCCACGACTTCAAGATATCCGTTTCTTAAAACTGACAAAAGTCCGCCCGGCATCTTTACCTGAACACTGCCGGCCAACATCTCTTTGAAGATCGCTAGTCCAATTTCGCCGATGTCATCCCCAGTTTGCTGCGCAAGTACAATCACCGTTTCGGGTCGAAGCGAAAAGACAAAATCGGGATGAATGGCTTCACGACGTTCGATGAAAATGTCTTTCTCTCGGCGAAAAACAGCACAATCCAGCTGCCCGCCGATCTGAATTCCGATTTCCACACCTTCGCGCAATGCGGCCAGCGCGCGTCGCGGAGCCCGCCGTTCACGAAAAAACGAGCAAAGTACTTCGTAAGAATCGTCAACCGTCATGCCGTGACGCTAGCGAGAGTTTTAGCTAGTCGCAATTGAACAGAACACGAGCATTTCCGTCACGGGCCACGACCTGTCGCGTTAGAAAGTTCTAACCTGCCGAATTGACCATTCTTTCCGGTCAGTCCTAGACTTTCGTGTATGAGTTTTTTCGATAAAGTTTCGGATTATTTTTCGCACGACCTCGCCATCGACCTCGGCACGGCCAACACTCTCGTTTATGCCAAAGGTCACGGCATCATCCTCGATGAACCATCGGTCGTTGCTGTACAAAAAAACTATCGCGGCATGCAGAACCGTGTTCTTGCCGTCGGCAAAGAAGCGAAGGAGATGTTGGGTCGAACACCTGGCTCGATCGTCGCTATTCGTCCGATTAAGGACGGGGTCATTGCCGACTTCGAAGTTACACAGCAGATGCTTCGTTATTTTATTTCGAAGTCGACGGGCCAAAAGAAGTCGTTCATTCGACCGCGTATCATCATCTGCGTTCCTTACGGAATCACGCAGGTTGAAAAGAAAGCGGTTAAAGAATCGGCTTTCTCCGCTGGTGCACGTGAAGTTTATTTGATCGAAGAGCCAATGGCAGCGGCGATCGG